>JBIPOQ010000132.1:0-8595 GCA_044379055.1 Myxococcota bacterium | reverse complement strand
GCCCGCGCGGTCGCGGGGCCAGCCGATTCCGGGAGAAGGAGCCGCCCGTGTTCCAGGTCTGGGCATCGATCGACCTCGCACTGCCGCTCGCCCGCGTCGGTGACGCCGCGCGCCGCGCCGAGGCGCTCGGCTTCGACGGCGTCATGGTCCCGGACGTGATGACGGACGGATTCCTCGCGGCCCAGGCGGCGATCGTCGCGACCCGCGAGATCCGCGTCGCGACGAGCGCGGTCGTCGCCTTCGCCCGGTCGCCGATGGTGGTCGGGGTCGCGGCCTGGAATCTCCAGGCGCTCTCGGGCGGACGGTTCCATCTGGGGCTCGGCCCGCTCATCCGGACGAACATCGTCGAGAAGTACGGAATGCCGTGGAGCCCGCCGGCGCCGCGCATGCGCGAGTACGTCCACGCGCTTCGGGCGCTCTTCGATTGCTGGCAGCACGGCACGCGTCTCGACTACCGCGGCGAGCACTACCGGCTGACCCGCATGCAGGCCTTCGTCGCGCCGCCCCCGATCGAGCATCCCGAGATCCCGATCCACATGGCGGGCATCGGTCCGAACATGACCGCCGTCGCCGGCGAGCTGGCCGATGCGCTGATCACGCATCCGACCAACGTCTCGGCCCGCTTCCTGCGCGAGAAGACCCGGCCGGGCCTCGCGCGCGGCGCGGCGCGGGTCGGGAAGGATCCGCGCGCGGTGCGGCTCTTCGCGAACCCGCTGGTGGCGACGGGGCCCGACGACGGAACGGTGCGGGCCGAGCGGGAACGGCAGCGCGCGTTGCTCGCGACGCTCTACTCGACGCCGAGCTATTGGCCGACCCTCGAGCTGCACGGCTGGCGTTCGATCGGGGAGAGGCTGAACGGCCTCGTGCGCGCGAACCGCTGGCAGGACCTCGCGGCGGTCCTGACCGACGCGATGCTCGACGAGCTGATGGTGACGGCGCGCCACGAGGCGCTCGCCGACGCCCTCCGCACCCGGTACGCCGGGATCGCCGACGCGATCGTGCTTCAGCTGCCGATCGGGCTCGAGGGCGACCGGGCCGTCGGCGACGTCGTCGCGGGTCTCCGGACCGGGGCCTGAGCTTCGGGGCCGATCAGGCCCCGGTCGCGCGTCGCTTCGGCTCGTCTACAATCGCCCGGTCCCGAATCGGATCGTCCGGAACCGAGCCGTCCGGAGGCCGAAGCGCGACCCGACCCGAGCCCCAGGGAGATTCCGCATGCCGACCCCGATGGAGCGAGCCCCCGATCCCGGACTCGCCTACGTCCCGATCCCGAAGTCCCGCTACACGAGCCCCGAATACGCCCGCGAAGAGTGGGATCACATGTGGACGAAGACCTGGGTCTGCGCCGGCCGGGAGTCGGACCTGGCACGCCCGGGCGACTACTTCACCCTCGAGCTCGGCACCGAATCGATCCTCGTCGTCCGCCAGCCCGATGGCTCGATTCGCGCCCGCTACAACGTCTGCATGCACCGCGGCAATCGCCTGCGCGAGCCGGGTCGCGGCCATGCCTCGAAGTTCGCCTGCCTCTTCCACGGCTGGGAGTACGGCCTCGACGGCTCGCTCGTGAAGGCCCTCGATCCGGAGTGTTTTCCGCAGGGACTCGACCGCAAGAAGCTCGATCTCCAGCCCGTGCTCTGCGAGACCTGGGCCGGCTTCGTCTTCGTGAACCTCGACGCGAACGCCGCGCCGCTGCGCGACTACCTGGGGGTCATCCCGCAGCATCTCGATCCGTATCGGTTCGAGGACTGGAAGATCTCCTTCGACTGCACCGTCGAGATCGAGTGCAACTGGAAGACCTGCGTCGACGCCTTCAACGAGGCCTACCATCTCGCCGCGACGCATACCTGGACCCTCGAGTTCAGCGACGATACGCGGACCCTCTACGACTGCTACGACAAACACACGCGCATGCTCTTCCCCGAGGTCCAGGCGAGTCTTCGCCATCCGGGGGCGAATACGGTGACGCCGGGGATCAAGGAGATGTTCCTGAAGCGCGTCGGCGTCGACGTCGCGAGCTTCGAAGGCGATTGGCAGGACGCGCGAAAGGTCTTCGCGGAGCAGCAGCGAAAGCTCGCCGTCGGCATGGGCGCCGACCTCTCGGAGCTGAACGACGAGCAGCTCTGCGACGACTTCCACTACACGGTCTTCCCGAACATGACCTTCAATACCCATGGGCTCTTCACCTGGGTCTTCTGGCACCGCCCGCATCCGACCGATCCGAACAAGATGTACTTCGACTTCATCGAGCTCCTGAACGCGCCGGCGATCGACGTCCCGCGCCCCGAGAAGCAGCGCTACAGCACGGCCGCCGGCGACACCCTGGCCGGCAAGTGCAATGGCGGGGACCTGGTCGACGAGGACCTCTACAACCTGCCGCGGATCCAGGCCGGCATGCGTTCCCGGGCCTTCGAGAACCTGCATCTCGGGACCCAGGAGGTCCGGATCCTGCACTTCCACAAGACGCTCGAAGAGTATCTGCAGCGCGGGCGGGCAGGGCGGCGTGACTGAAGCCGGTTCGGGGCCGCCGGAGCTTCGCTGGGTCGAGATTCCGATTCCGCTGCCGGCCGAGGGACGTAACGAGACCTTCGCGGTCGGCGACCTGCTGCTCCTGCTCTGCAACGCGGGCGGGACGCCGTTCGTCGTCCACGACGAGTGTCCGCACGTGAAGACCTCGCTCCAGGGCGGCCTGATCAAGGGGACCGTGCTCGAGTGTCCTCTCCACGGGGGGCTGCTCGACCTGCGGGACGGGCGGCCGGTGGCGATGCCGATCCGGAAGCCCGTGACGTGCTATCCCGTGCGGAGCGCGGAGAGCGGCTGGCAGGTCGGGATTCCGATCGGCGACGCGACGGCGTAGCGTCTTCGGGCGCAATTCAAGGAGACTCCATGTACGACCTGGTGGTTCGCGGTGGGACGATCGTCGACGGAACCGGTGCGGCGCCCTTCGTGGGGGACGTCGCCATCTCGGGCGGCCGGATTGCGGTCGTGGGCCAGGTTTCCGAGAAGGGGCGTCAGGAGATCGACGCGCGGGGCAAGATCGTGACCCCGGGCTTCGTCGACATCCATACCCACTACGACGGGCAGGCGACCTGGGACTCGGTCCTGACGCCGACGGCCTGGCATGGCGTCACGACCCTCGTCATGGGCAATTGCGGTGTCGGCTTCGCCCCGGTCGCCCCCGGCAAGCAGGGCTTCCTGATCGGCCTGATGGAAGGCGTCGAGGACATTCCGGGCACGGCGCTCCACGAGGGCATCGACTGGCAGTGGGAGACCTTCCCGCAGTACCTCGATGCGCTCGAGAAGCGGCATTATGCGATGGACATCGGGACGCAGGTTCCGCACGGCGCCGTGCGCGCCTACGTGATGGGCGAGCGCGGCGCCAGGAACCAGCCCGCGACGAAGGACGACATCACGCGCCAGGCCGCGATCGTGAAGGAGGCCATCCAGGCCGGCGCCCTCGGATTCTCGATGTCGCGCACGATCGTGCATCGCGCCGTCGACGGCGAGGTCGTCCCCGGCACCCATTCCGCCGAGGACGAGATCTTCGGCATCGCCCGCGTCCTCGGCGAGCTCGGCGAGGGCATCGTCGAGCTCGCGCCCGCCGGCATCCAGGGCGAGGACATGTCGGCCCCGGACAAGGAGATCGACTGGATGCGCCGGCTCTCGGCCGAGACCGGGCGCCCCGTCTCCTTCGCCCTCGTCCAGCACGACGTCGCGCCGAAGGACTGGAAGCGGCTCCTCGATCTCTGCGACGCCGCGGCGAAGGACGGCGCCGATCTGCGCCCCCAGGTCTCCGCGCGGCCGAACACGCTGCTGATCGGCCACCAGTCGTTCCATCCCTTCAGCTTCAAGCCGACCTACATGAAGATGGCGGCGCTGCCGCTGGCCGAGCGGGTCGCGCAGCTGCGCGATCCCGCGATCCGCAAGCAGATCCTCTCCGAGGATTCGTATTATGCGGTGCCCCAGATGAAGGTCGTGATCGACATGATCGCGAAGGGGATCGACAAGATCTTCCGGCTGGGCACGCCGCCCAACTACGAGCCGACGCCGCAGGAGAGCCTGAAGGCGATGGCGGCTGCGGCGGGCCGTGATCCCTTCGACATGCTCTACGACTGGCTGCTCGAGCTCGACGGCAAGCAGCTGCTGATGCTGACGCTGCTCAACTACAGCGACTACAACCTCGACGCCGTGCACACGATGCTGACGAACCCGCGCACCGCCTTCGGCCTCGGCGACGGCGGCGCCCATTGCGGCGCGATCTGCGACGCGAGCATGACGACGTCGCTGCTGGCCCATTGGGTGAAGGGCCGCACGCGGGGACCGAAGCTGCCGATCGAGCTCGCGGTCCGGAAGATGACCCGGGATACGGCCGCCCTGTACGGCCTCGACGACCGCGGCATCCTCGCGCCCGGCAAGAAGGGCGATCTCAACGTGATCGACCTCGATCGCCTCGAGAACGGGCTCCCGGAGGTCGCCTTCGACCTGCCGGCGGGCGCGGCGCGCTTCGTCCAGCGGGCGATCGGTTACGAGGCGACCGTCGTCTCGGGCGAGATCACCTTCCGCGACGGCGAGCACACCGGCGCGCTGCCGGGCCGCCTCGTGCGCGGCGCGCAATCCTGAACGTCCCCGTCCCGCCGTGCGCTCTTCGTCCGGGGCGCGGCGCAGGAGCCCGACCATGCTCGATCTCGATTCCGATACGCTGCTGACGACGACCCGCGCCGTGCGCAAGCGCCTCGACTTCGACCGCAAGGTGCCGCGACCGCTGATCGACGAGTGTCTGCAGATCGCCTTCCAGGCGCCCAACGGCGGGAACATGAACAGCTGGCGCTGGATCGTGATCGACGATCCCGCGCTCATCGCGAAGGCGGCCGAGATCTACAACGGAGGCCTCGACGACTACATCGCGGGGCTCGCGAAGGTCGGCGGCTATCCGGGCGCCCAGGTCCCCCGGGCCGACGCGATCGGGACGTCGGTCGCCTATCTCCGGGAGAACTTCCACCGCTGTCCCGCGCTCCTGCTGCCGCTGATGGCCGGTCGGACCGAGGGCGCCGATCTCTTCAATCAGGGGAGCTCCTGGGGCTCGATCATCCAGGCGGTCTGGAGCTTCATGCTCGCCCTTCGCGCGCGGGGGCTCGGCAGCGCCTGGACGACGGGACATCTGATGCGCGACGGGGACATGGCCGCGCTGCTGGGCATCCCGAACCGATACACGCAGGTCGGCCTCTTCCCGATCGCCTACACGATCGGGACCGACTTCAAGCGCGCCTATCGCAAGCCGACCACCGAGGTGATCGGCTGGAATGGCATGCCCTAGGCCCTCCTTGGGGCAGCCGATCGGCCTGACGGGCTCGCCCCATCGCTGGGGCTGAGGCCCCGCGGATTCCTCTGTGCGATCTCCCGCGGTCGCAGGCCTGTCGCAGAGACCTTCACACGCTCGTTCGGGCGGTTAGTGTCCACCGTGCAAGTGGTTTGGGACCCATCCGGCTGGCATGAACAGCGTGCTCAAGCTATAACGCTGGTCAACCGACCGAATCCTTCGTCAAGTCTCGAGGTTCATGATCCATGACAACCGCGTCCCCCGGGGCCATCGGGCTCTCCGATCTCAGCGAAGCGGGTCCGCGGATCGAGGAGCGCCGGGAGAGGCAGCGCCAGGAGGCGCGCCGAACCATCCTCGACGCGACCGAGGCCTTGATGATCGAGGCGAACGGATCGGACTTCTCGATCCGAAGGCTCGGCGATCGATCGGGCTATTCGGCGCCGACGGTCTACCACTATTTCGGCGACAAGGACGGGCTGATCGACGCCTTGCTCGACGACCGCGTCGGGCGCCTCGCGGAGCAGCTCGAGCAGGTCGATCCGATGGGCGATCCGCGGGCCCGGCTCCGCGCGATGCTGCTCGCCTACTTCGAATTCAGCGTGACGAACCCGACCTTCACGCGTCTGATGTGGACGCTGTCGAGGAAGGGCGAGAGCCGCATGCCCCCCGCGATGGAGCGGGTGCGGCGATGCGTCGAGGAGAGCCTCGCCCGATTCGGCGAGAGCCAGCCGCCCGGCCGCTTCGATACGAGCAGCGCCGGCCGCGTCCTCTGGGCCCTCGTCTACGGCCTCGTCTCGCTTCAACTGACGCAGCCCGAACTCACCCAGGACGACGACCTCGCCGAGCGAGCCCTCGACGCCCTGTTCCTCGGCATGGCCGAGCTGGAGAAAGATCCGCAATGACCGGCCGAACGCTTCGAAACCTGATCCTCGGGATCGCCCTCCTGGCCTCTGCGTCGGCCTGCCGCGAGGAGCAGGTCGCGACCGAAGAGATCCTGCCGTCGGTCTCGGCGGTCGAGATCGCCGCGGTCGATTTCGATCAGGAGATCCGTGCCAGCGGCGACCTGCGCGCGCGCTTCCAGACCATGATCGCGGCGGAGATCGCGGGTCGTGTGACCGATCTCTCGGTCGACGAAGGCGGATCCGTCGAAGAGGGCGCCGTCGTCATCAAGATCGATCCCGAGCGACGACGCCTCGATCTCGCGGCGGCCCAGGCGCGCCTCGCCCAGGCCCGCGCCAACCTCCGCCAGGAGACGAGCAAGGTCGACCGCGTGCGCAAGCTCCGCTCCGAGAACATCTCCTCCGAAGAGCGGCTCGAAGAGGCCGAGACGGCGCTGTTGCTGGCCGAATCGTCGGTGCGGGCCGAGGAGGCGGCCGTCGGTGTCGCGACGCGGGCGCTCAAGGACGCGAGCGTCTCGGCGCCTTTCGCAGGACTCGTGGCGCGACGCTCGGTCGAGCTCGGCGAGTACGTCGAGCCCGGCAAGGACCTCTTCGAGCTCGTCTCGATGTCGCCCCTCGACGTGACCTTCAGCCTGCCCGAGCTCGACTCGCAGCGCGTCACGCTCGGGCAGTCGATCCAGATCACGGTGGCGGCGCCGGCGAACAAGGTCTTCGACGCGAAGGTGACCTTCATCGCGCCGACCGTCGATCCGGGCACGCGCACGCTGCGCATCAAGGCCGAGATCGACAACGCGGAGGGCATCCTGCGGCCCGGTCTCTTCGCCCGCGTGCTCGTCGGAACGGACCAGCGCCGGAGCGTCCTGATGGTGCCCGAGGAGGCACTCGTGCAACGCGAAGGCGGGGCCTGGCTCTTCCTGATCGGCGAGGGCGATCGCGTCCGCCGCATCCAGGTCGAGACGGGTCGTCAGAACAAGGGCCGCATCGAGGTCCGCGGCGAGGGCATCTCGGCCGGTGATCGCGTCGTGCGCCGGGGCCATGGCGGCCTCGCGGACGGCATGGTCGTCGTCGTGCGCGACACCCAGTCGAGCGCCGTCGAGACGGCGGCGGGCGAGCTGGTCGGAGCGCAGTCGTGAGTCTTTCGGACGTCTCGATCGACCGTCCCGTCCTGACCTGGATGCTGATGCTCGCGCTGGCGACCTTCGGCGTGCTCGGCTTCTCGCGCCTCGGAATCGATCGTTATCCCGACATGACGTTCCCCTTCGTCGGCGTCGTCGTCCAGCTCGAGGGTGCCTCGCCGACCGTCATGGAGGACGAGGTCATCGACGTCCTCGAGGAGTCCTTCGCGACCATCGAGGGCGTGCGTCACATCTATTCGGAAGCGGCCCAGGGCGTCGCCCGAGTCATGATGGAGTTCGAGCTCGAGCAGGATCTCGACGTCGCGGCGCAGGACGTGCGCGACAAGCTCAACATGAGCATGGGCGAGCTGCCCGAGGAGATCGAGCCGCCGGTGCTGGGCAAGGCCGACTTCTCGATGTTCCCGATCATCTTCGCGCCGATCACGACGTCGATGCCCGCGACCGAGGCGACCGAGTACATCGATCGCCACATGAAGCCGATGATCGAGAGCATCCCCGGCGCCGCCGGCACCGAGATCTACGGCGCCGTCGAGCGCAACATCCGCATCTGGATCGATCCCGACGCGCTGCGCGCGCGCAAGCTCGCCGTCTCCGACGTGCTCGCCGCCATCCGCCGCGAGCACGTCGAGCGGCCCGGCGGCTTCGTCGAGGGGGCCGAGGTCGAGTGGGCGCTCAAGACGTCGGCCGAGTTCCAGTCGCTCGAGGATCTCGCGCGCATGGTCATCTCCTGGGACGGCGACGCGCCGATCCGCCTGGGCGACGTCGCGCGCATCGAGGACGGGTCCGAGGACGTCCGCCGCGCCTCCCACATGAACGGCAAGCCCGGCATCGCGATCGCCGTCAAGAAGCAGTCCGACGGGAACACGGTCGCCATCGTCGACGAGTTCTACCGCCGCATGGACATCCTGCGCGAGCGCGCCCCCGAAGGCATCGAGATCGTCGAGAATGCCGGATTCATCGACAACTCCGAGCTGATCCGCGAGTCGTTCGAGGAGACGATCTTCTCGCTCCTGTTCGGTGGCCTGCTCGCCGTGTTCGTCGTGTTCGTCTTCATGCGCCGGACGCGTCCGACCCTGATCGTCGCGCTCGCGATCCCGACCTCGATCGTGACGACCTTCGGCTTGATCTGGCTCTTCGACTACACGCTCAACACGATGACGCTGCTCGGCCTCACGCTCGCGATCGGCGTCGTCATCGACGACGCGATCATCGTGCTCGAGAACATCGAGCGGCATCGCGAAGGCGGCAA
>JBIPOQ010000131.1:0-8634 GCA_044379055.1 Myxococcota bacterium | reverse complement strand
ATCGTCACCACAATAGCGAACGGACATCGCCCGACGACGCTGGCTGTTGGAGGCATTGCCCTCGGCGCCGTGGAGGGTGAGCCCGTGGTGGACCGTGAGGTCGCCCGGCTTCATCTCGAAGCAGAGGATCTCGGCGTCCCGAAGCTTCGAGCCTTGATTCGTGCTCGCGGACGAAGCCTTCGCAGCGTGATAGTCCGGCGCCTCCTCGCCCTCCGTGTCGGGGATCGAGCCCCTCTGTACGAAATAATTCGGGCGGTAGAGCTTCTTCCAGGCGTGGCTCCCCTGCACGAAAAGAAGCGAGCCCGTCTCGCGGGTCACCGGGTCGAGGGGAACCCAGCTCGTGCAGACCTGCATGCCTTCGACATGGAAGTACGGGAGATCCTGATGGAACATCGTCTTCTCGATCGCGCCGGGCTCCTTGACGAGGATGCTGTCCTCGTAGAGGTTGACCTTCTTCGCGCGGAGTAGTCGACCGACGATCTCGGGCAGCGGCGAGTCGCAGGCAAAATCCCGGCAGTCCGGGTCGGTCTTCCAGTGATCGGTCCCGCCATAGAAATGGGCCCGCGGACGGCTCCCCTCGTTCTCGAGATCGGCCCCGAAATCCGACAGACTGAAGCGCGTCGATGAGTCGAGCCAGCGCTCGACCCCGCGCTCGACCACCGAAAGCCACTGCGCCGGCAAGATCCCTCGCAGGCAGACGACGCCGTCCCGCCAGAAGCTCTCCACCTCCGCGTCGGTCACGGAACGGAGGGCCGTCGGAAGCTTCTCACCCATCGGCCTACCTTGCGGTTCACGCGCTTTCGGTCACGCGCTCGATTCCCCCCGCCGAGAGAACCTCGAAACCATTGCAAGATCAGGAAGGCTTCCGCAAGGGGGCTCACGGCTCCCCGTCGCGAGCGAAGCCGAGCGCGGGATCCGATCGCATGACCTCGATGATGGCGACGGCGATCATCGCATGGCCGGGCGCGTTGGGATGCATGTCCCACTGGGACATCACGTAGTCGTCGACCGCCGTGTCGCCCCAGAGCGCGCTCGAGTCGAAGATGATGAATCCAGCTTCCCGGGCGCGGCGGAGAGGAAGAACGAGAGATCCCTTCTGCACCCCCGTTAAGTCGACATAGGTCAACTAGCCCGCCGGGGGGCCCGTCCGGGGCCTCGTCTCGGGACTCGACCCGTTTCGGGGTTCCGGGGCAACCCCTTCTTCGCACCGCACGGGACGACGCTCGAGATCTGCTGACGCCGCGCGCCCGAACATTCCCTAGGCAGCATTGCCGGGGGGACGAGCACGCGGCGACTCCGCTTCAGCACGCGAATGCTTCGCGTGAGCCCCAACTGATTCCTGATCGACACAAGGCATGGTTATTGCTCGGAGAGCGCTCGTCCGAAACCAACAAAGGAAGAAACCATGAAGCGTTCGAACACGAGCATTCGGCGAGGAGGTCCGATCTGGGCCGCCGTACTGATCGCCACTGCCCTCGGCAGCGCCGCGGAGGCGACCGCACCCAAGTCGCGACCCGTCGCGGTCGAAGAGGCTTCGATCAGCGCCCTCCAGTCCGCCATCCGGTCGCGCAAGACGACGTGCACCGCGATCGTCGAGTCGTATCTCGCGCGCATCAAGGCCTACAACGGCACGTGCGTGAGCCAGCCCAACGGCTTGCTTGGGCGCATCTCGACGATTCCCAACGCCGGCCAGCTGAACGCGTTCCAGACCCTGAACCTCCGCCCGGCCGCGCGGATCGCGCGGGGCTTCGACGAACGCAAGATGCGAAGCGTGACGGATCCCATCGACGACGATCCGTTCATGCCCGACGCGCTCGAGACCGCGGCCGCGCTCGACGCGCACTTCGCGAGGACCGGCAAGCTCGTAGGGCCGCTGCACTGCGCGACCTTCGCGATCAAGGACCAGTTCGATACTTTCGACATGCGCACGACGAGCAGCGCCGACGTGCCGTTCGCGGACGATCGGGCGCCCGACGACGCCACGATCGTCGCCCGCATCCGAGCAGCGGGCGGCATCATCCTCGGCAAGGCGAACATGGGCGAGTTCGCGTCGGGCGATCGCAGCAGCTACGGCGGCACGACCTGCAACCCGTACGACACCGAGCGGAGCGCCGGCCGCTCGAGCGGCGGCAGCGGCGCCGCCGTGGCCGCGAACCTCTCCACCTGCGCGCTCGGCGAGGAGACCGGCCCGTCCGCGCGCAATCCCGCCGCCAACAATGCGATCGTCGGCCTGCCTCCGACGCAGGAGCTGATCAGCCGCGACGGACTGATTCCCGCTTCCCTGCTCAACGACCGCCCCGGCATCCTGTGCAAGACGGTGGGCGAAGTGGCCACGGTGCTCGACGTCATCGGCGGCTACGACGAGAAAGACGTCCTCACCGCGTTCTCGAAGGACCGCAAGGCGAGGAGCTACGCGAGGTCGGCCGTCGTGAAGTCGATTCCGAAGCCGCTCGCCGGCATGAAGATCGGCGTCGTGCGCGAGTACATGGTGCCGTGGACCGCGGCCGACGACGAGTCGATCGCGATCACGGAGGAGGCGATCGAGACGCTCGAGTCGCTCGGCGCGACGATCGTCGATCCGGGGCCCGGCAGCGACCTCTTCCGGGACGTGGTCGAAGAGATCTATCCGTACCTCGAGACCGAGCCGTTCGTCGCCGCGTATCCCGATCTGTTCGCGGGTCGCTCGGTGATCGACCGCCTCGTCGAGCTCTTCTTCGATCGCTCGCTCTTCCCGACGGGTGTCGCCGCACCCGACATCCGCGGCTTCCTGACCAACAACACGAGCGGTGAGGGCAAGTACACGCTGAACCGCTACCTGCGCGAGCGCGGCGACGCCGCGATCGACGACGTCGGCGACATCCTGGCGACCGCTTCGTTCTGGGAGGATCCCTTCGTCTTCAACGAGCCCCGCCCGCGCATCGCGAGCACGGCGGCGCAGTCGAATTTCCTGCCGAGGAATCGCTTCCAGCGCCGCTTCGTGACCCAGCAAATCGTGATGGCGAAGTTCGCGAAGGAAGGCTTCGACGCCGTGGTCTACCCGACCAAGAGCGTGCCGGCGCCCAAGCTCACGAACCCGACCGAGCCCGTGGTGGACGGTCGCTCGCCGCTGGCGTTCACGTTCCTGCCGAGCCAGGGCTTCCCGGCGCTGTCGGTGCCCGCCGGCTTCACGACCGTCGTCTACGACCGCGTGCGGGCGACACCGGAAGATACGGTCGGTGTGCTGACGGGACCGATTCCGGCCGCGCTGCCGGTGAACATCGACTTCCTCGGCATCCCCTTCAGCGAGGAGACGCTCTTCAAGATTGCCGCCGCGTACGAGAGCGCGACACGCGCACGCGTCGCCCCTCCGGCCTTCGGACCGCTGCGCTGAATCGCGGCGCGCCGACCGGGCTGGTCTCGGCTGACGTGGGGCAGACGATGCCCCGCGTCAGCCGAGTGGCCGGCGACGCGGGCGGCGCGCCATCGCCGCCACGCCCGCGAGCACGGCGATCCGGTGGGCCGCGAGGTCGGGCTGGGGCGGGCGGGCGAGGGCGTCGTGGCAGGCGGAGTCGGCGACGGTGAGGCATCCGCCGGGACCGCATCGGGGCAACGCGTCGAACGATCACGAAACGGCCTTGCCGGAAAACGGATGGCGACTCGTGAACGATCGTCCAGATCGGCTAACGACCCGGCGCCGGACGCGCGGCCGTCGAGGCAGCGCCCGCCGCGCCGATTCGCGTGCGGAACGAGAGCAGCGGGAGGCTCTCGCGCAGGATCGGCGAGGCGGCCACGACGCGCCGGAGGGCCGCGCCCGTGAGCGCGGCGTCGCCGGCGACGAGGACCCGATTGTCGTAGTCGACGACCTGGATCTCGGCGACGCTCGCGAACCGCTCGCGCATCGCCGCCGCGACCCGGCCGTGCTCGTCGAGGGTATTGCTGACGAAGACGCCGCCCCGGGCGAGCAGGTTCGCCGCCTGGGCATGCGCCGGCTCCGGGATCCAGTCGGGCTTGCGCACCGCATCCCCGCGCCCGATGAAGACGTCCTCGAGCACCGCATCGAAGCGCCCGGCCCGCGCCCCCGCCCGCGCCTTTTCTTCGAGCCAGGCCCGCGCATCCGCGAGCTCGACGCGGAGCCCGAGCCGATCGAGATCGAAATGCGCCCGCGCGAGGCGAACGACCTCGGCATCGAGCTCGACGCCGACGATCTCGGCCGCCGGGGCGATGGCCCGGGCGAGGCGCGCGACCGAGCCCCCGCCGAGACCGAGGATCAGGATCCGCCGCCGCCGCTTCGGCGGGAGGAAGAGCAGGGGCGCCGCGATCGCGTCCCAGACACAGCGCGTCGCGAGCTCGCCGGGCCGGTAGAACGACGCGAACGTCTCGTCGACGACGAGGCTGCGCGCGCCGTCCGAATCTTCGAGCCGGACCCGGGGCTTCGCGGCCCGCGCTCTTTCCGGGCGCGCTCGGCCTGCATACGCTCTCGCCATGTCCTCCCCCCTCTTCGACGGTCTCGGTCCGGTTGGCGCGGACGATGCCAGAGGTCGAGCGGCTCGGCGTGGGTCCGACGCAAAATCGACGGTTCGCGTCGCCCTGCCGGTGCCGGTCGATCGCCTCTTCGACTACGCGCTCGACGCGCGGGCGCTCAGCGGGGAGTCGCTCGAGAGGGGGCCCGGAAGGACGCACGCGGCGCCCCTCGATCGCGAGGGCACCCTCGTGGGTCGTCGTGTGCGGGTCACCTTCGGTGGCCAGAAGCTCGTCGGCCTGATCGTGCCCGAAGATCTGCGGGGCACGGACGAATCGGCCGCGCCGCGCGCGCTCTCGGCGATCGAAGAGCTGATCGACGAGGAGCCGGCGGTCTCGGAAGAGCTGATCCGCGTGCTCGCCGAGGAAGCGGCGGCGATCTACTGCCCGGTCGGGCTCGCGATCGCCCACGGCCTGCCGCCCGGCTCGGCGCCCCGGGTCGCCCGACCCTGGGCGCTCACGACGCGGGGCGAGCGGGCGCTGGCCCAGGGCGCCCTCGGCGGCGCGCTCGGCGGCGAGGCGCGGCCCCTGCTCGCGCGGCTGGCCGAGGCCGCGGCGACGTTGCCCGTGCTGGTGCGCGCGCTGCCCGGGATCGCGGTGGCCCGCCGGCTCGAGAGCCTCGCCCGCGACGGGCTGGTCGAGCGGCGGCTCGAGCGGCGGGCGGCGCGCGCCCGGGTGCCGACCGTGCGGATCGCGCGGGTCGTCGCGGGCCTCGACCTCGAGCAGGCCGCGAAGACCACCCTCGCCCGCGCTGCGGCCCAGGCCGAGCTGCTGCGCCGCATCGCGCTCCATCCCGCCGGCATCTCGACGGTCGCCCTCTCGCGGGTCGAGCCGGGCGGCGAGGCCCGGGTCGCGGCGGGCCTGCGCGCCCTCGTCCGCCGCGGGCTCGTCGAGATCGAGACGCGCCCGACCTTCGCCGCGACGGAGGCGGTCCTCGACGGCGGCGAACGCGTCGAGCTCACCGACGACCAGCAGCAGGCCCTCGCGCCGATCCGCGACGCGATCAAGCGCCAGCTCCCCGCCCGCTTCCTGCTCCACGGCGTCACGGGCAGCGGCAAGACCGAGGTCTATCTGCAGGCCATCGCCGAGGCCCTCGCGGCCGGCCGGCAGGCGCTCGTGCTCGTCCCCGAGATCACGCTGACCCATCAGATCGTGGCGCGGCTGCGGGCGCGCTTCGGCGACGAGGTCGCGGTGCTCCACAGCGGGCTGCGCCCCGGCGAACGCCTCGCGCAGTGGGAGCGCCTGCGTTCGCGCCAGACCGCGATCGCCGTCGGCGCGCGCAGCGCCCTCTTCGCGCCGCTCGAGGCGCTCGGTCTCGTCGTGATCGACGAGGAGCACGACGGCGCCTACAAGAACGAAGAGGGCTTCCGCTACCACGCCCGCGAGCTGGCCGAGCGGCGCGCCGCCCGCGCGGGCTGTCCGCTCGTCCTCGGCTCCGCGACGCCGTCGCTCGAGTCGCGCTTCCGCGCGGAGCAGGGCGAGCTCCATCGCCTCTCGCTCCCGCGCCGCGTCGGTGGTCGGCCGCTCCCCGCCGTCGAGATCGTCGATCTCGCGAAGGAGAAGGCGAAGAGCGCACGCGGACGCAAGGCAATCCTCTCGCGGCCGCTGCGCCGGGCGATCGACGAGACCCTGGCCGGCGGGGGCCAGACGATCCTCTTCCTCAATCGCCGCGGCTTCTCGACCCGGATCTTCTGCTTCCAGTGCGGCCATGCGGAGCGCTGTACGGATTGCGACGTCGCGCTCGTCTTCCACGCGGGCGAGCACGCCCTGCGCTGTCACTACTGTGGCGCGACGCGCGCAGTGCCCGAGGTCTGCAGCGGCTGCGGCGACCCGGAGACCGCGCTGCTCGGCGTCGGCACCGAGCGCCTCGAGGAGGAGGTGCACGCCCTCTTCCCCGCCGCGCGCATCCTCCGCCTCGACCGCGACACCGCCTCGCGTCGGGGCCATACCGAGAAGGTGCTCCGCGCGCTCCGGGACGAAGCGGTCGACATCGTGATCGGAACCCAGATGGTCGCGAAGGGCCACGACTTCCCCGGCGTCCAGCTCGTCGGCGTCGTCGCCGCCGACCTCGGCCTGCATCTGCCCGATTTCCGCGCCGCCGAGCGCACGTTCCAGCTGCTCACGCAGGTCGCCGGTCGAGCCGGGCGATCGACGCGCCCCGGCCGCGTCGTCGTCCAGACCTTCGTCCCCGACCACTACGCGCTGATTCCCGTCGCGACCCACGACTTCGAGACCTTCTACCGCGCCGAGCTCGAGCATCGGCGGGCCCTCGGCTACCCGCCCTTCGGCGACCTGACGCGCCTCGTCGTCAGCGCCGAGGACGAGGGCGAAGCCCTCGCCGCCGCTGGCCTCCTCGCCGATGCGGCCCGTGCTGCCGTCGGGGCCGGGGCCCCGGGAACGCCCCCCGCGATCGAAATCCTGGGCCCCGCCCCCGCCCCGATCGCGCGCCTGCGAAACCGGTTCCGGTTCATGGTGCTGCTCAAGGGCCGGGACGCGGCGGCGCTGCGGCCGGCGTGCGAAGCGGTGGTCGAGGGGCTGCGCCGGCTTCCGCGCGGCGTGCTGGCCGGGCTCGACGCGCGCCCGGTCCACATGCTATAGAAGGGTCGTTTTTCCCAGCTGATCCAGCTAGTTAGCGACATCGACGCCCAGGTCTTCCGGGCGCCGACGCCGCGAACCGGACGAGCCGCGCCGCGCGCGGCCGGAATATCGCCGGAATACCGATGGCCCTTCGCGAAGTCGTCCAGTTCCCCGACCCGAGGCTCAAGCTCGTCTCGAAGCCGATCACGCAGATCACCGACGAGATCCGCCAGCTCGCCCACGACATGATCGAGGTCATGTACGACGAGCCCGGCATCGGTCTCGCCGCGCCGCAGGTCGGCGCGAGCGTGCGGCTGTTCGTGATCGACACGGAGTGGAGCGACGAAGAGGTCGGCCGCAATCCGCTCGTGGTCATCAATCCCGAGATCTCCGAGCGCGAGGGCCGGATCACCTGGGACGAGGGCTGCCTCTCGGTCCCCGACTACAACGCTGTCGTCGAGCGCGACGCGAAGATCACGCTCCGCGGCCTCGACCTCGACGGCAACCCGATCGTCGAGCGCGCCGAGGGCCTGCGCGCGGTCTGCATCCAGCACGAAGTCGATCATCTCGACGGCATCCTCTTCATCGACCGCATCAGCCGGCTCAAGCGCGGCCTCTACGTCAAGAAGCGACGCAAGCAGCTCGCCGAGGAAGCGGCGGAGGGGAACGGATGATGGCCGGACCCGGCGCCCGTTGAGCCCCCTTCGCCTCGTCTTCTTCGGCACTCCCGAGATCGCGTGTCCGACCCTCGAACGGCTGCTCACCTCGCGGCATCCGGTGGTCGGCGTCGTGTCCCAGCCCGATCGCGGCCGGGGGCGCGGTCGCAAGCCGTCGCCCTCGCCCGTCGCCGCCATCGCGCTGCGCGAAGGCCTTCCGCTGCTGCGGCCCGAGAAGATCGGGGATGCAGCGGTCGTCGAGGCGCTGCGCGCCCTGCGCCCGGACCTCGGCATCGTCGTGGCCTTCGGTCAGTTCCTGCCGAAAGCGGTCCGCGAGCTGCCGGCGAAGGGCTATCTGATCAATGCCCACGCGAGCCTCCTGCCGCGCCATCGCGGCGCCAATCCGATCGCGCAGGCGATCGTCGACGGCGACGCCGAGACCGGGATCTCCGTGATGCGGATCGAGAAGGCGATGGACGCGGGGCCGGTCGCCGCCGTCGGGCGCATCCCGATCGGCGAGCGCGAGAACACGGCCGAGCTCTCCCTGCGGCTCGCCGCGCTCGCCGCCGAGAAGATCGCCGAGGTCGTCGATGCGATCGAAGCCGATCGCGTCGTCTGGACGCCGCAGGACGAAGCCCGCGCGACCCTGGCCGCCAAGCTCGAGAAGGCCGATGCGATCCTCGATCTCGCGAGCGGCGCGATCGCCCTCGCCCGCCGGATCCACGCCCTCGCCCCCCGACCCGGCGCGAGCCTCGTCCTCGTCTCCGGCGGCTCGCAGACCGACCTGAAGATCCTGCGCAGCACGACGGCCCCCTTCGCATCGGGCGAGGCCCCGCGCGTCGGGACGCTCGATCTCCGAACGCCGGGCGTGGCGCTTCGCATCGCGACCGGCGACGGCTGGCTC
>JBIPOQ010000129.1:0-8685 GCA_044379055.1 Myxococcota bacterium | reverse complement strand
GCATCGACGAGCTGATGGACGCGATCGACGCCACGATCCCGCAGCCGCAGCGCGCGCTGGACAAGCCGTTCCTGATGCCGATCGAGGACGTGTTCTCGATCACGGGCCGCGGGACGGTGGTGACGGGCCGCATCGAGCAGGGGACGGTGCATCCGCAGGACGAGGTCGAGATCGTGGGCGTGAAGCCGACGACGAAGACCACGGTGACGGGTGTGGAGATGTTCCGGAAGCTGCTCGACGAGGGTCAGGCCGGGGACAACGTCGGTTGTCTGCTGCGCGGTACGGGCAAGGACGACGTGGAGCGGGGACAGGTTCTGGCGAAGCCGGGGTCGATCACGCCGCACACGAAGTTCCGGGCTCAGGCGTACATCCTGACGAAGGAAGAGGGGGGTCGACACACGCCGTTCTTCAACGGTTATCGACCGCAGTTCTACTTCCGGACGACGGACGTGACGGGTGTGGCCAACCTGCCGGAAGGCACGGAGATGGTGATGCCCGGGGACAACGTGGAGATGGTGGTGCAGCTGATCACGCCGATCGCGATGGACAAGGAGCTTCGCTTCGCCATCCGCGAGGGTGGGCGAACGGTGGGCTCCGGCGTCGTCGCGGAAGTCATCGAGTAGGAACGATCGGGCTTTGGATCGCTCCGTCGTCGTCCCGACGATGGAGCCCGGTACGAGCGGGATTGGAGTGAGATTCCATGGCGGATGCCACGACGCAGAAGATTCGGATTCGGATGAAGGCCTACGACTACAAGCTGCTCGATCAGAGCGCGGGTGAGATCGTGGACACGGCGCAGCGCACGGGCGCGCGCGTGGCGGGCCCGATTCCGCTGCCGACCAACAAGAACAAGTGGACCGTGCTGCGCGGGCCGCACATCGACAAGAAGTCGCGCGAGCAGTTCGAGCTGCGGACGCACAAGCGCCTGATCGACATCCTGGATCCGACGCCGCAGACGGTGGACGCGCTGATGAAGCTCGAGCTCGCCGCGGGCGTCGACGTGGAGATCAAACTGTAATCATGGCCACGCTCGACGTCGTCTCCGTCCAGGACGGAAAGCAGAACAAGAAGGCCGGCTCCGTCGACCTGTCGCCCGCGGTGTTCGAGACGGCCATCCGGCCGCATCTCTACCACGCCGAAGTCCGGCGCCAGCTCGCCGAGCGCCGCGCGGGAACGCACAGCACGAAGAATCGTGCGGGCGTCTCGGGCGGTGGCATCAAGCCCTACAAGCAGAAGGGGACCGGCCGCGCCCGCCAGGGCACGATCCGCGCTCCGCAGTACGCCGGCGGCGGCGTCGTCTTCGGCCCGGTGCCGCGCGGCTACGGCCACAAGCTGCCCAAGAAGGTTCGGCGGGCGGCGCTCGCGTCGGCGCTGACCCAGCGCGTGCAGGAGTCGGCGGTGACCGTCGTCGACGCCCTCGCCATCGACGGGTACAGCACGAAGAAGATGCGCGAGATCCTGAAGTCCCTCGGCCTCGACGGACGCTCGACGCTGATCGTGATCGAGCAGCCGAACCCCACGGTCGAGGGGTCGGCGCGCAACCTGCCGCAGGTCAGCGTGATCCGGAGCGAAGGACTCAACGTGTACGACCTGCTGCGCCACCAGAGCCTGCTCATCACGCGTGGCGCTCTCGAGGCCCTGCAGACGCGGCTCACCGGAGGGGCTTCGACCTCCGAGACGACCTCGGGAGGTGGACGATGAATCTCCACGACGTGATCGAGCGCCCGATCGTCACCGAGAAGAGCGCGATCGCCCGCGAGGCGTCCAACATCGCGACCTTCCGGGTCGATCCGAAGGCGACCAAGCACGACATCAAGCGTGCGGTCGAGCAGCTCTTCTCCGTGAAGGTGGAGAGCGTTCGGACCATGCAGCAGCAGGGCAAGAAGAAGCGGGTCGGGAAGTTCGTCGGGCGCAAGCCGACATGGAAGAAGGCGATCGTCGAGCTGGCCGAGGGCCAGACGATCGAATTCTTCGAGGGAGTTTGATCGATGCCGGTCAGGAAATACAAGCCGACTTCTGCCGGCCGCCGGAACATGAGCGTCTCGGACTTCGGTGAGCTGACGCGCGGGCATTCCGAGCGGTCGCTGACCAAGGGCCTGGTTGCCAAGTCGGGCGGTCGAAACGTCAACGGGCGCATCACCACCTACCACCGCGGCGGTGGCCACAAGCGACTGTTCCGCCAGATCGATTTCCGGCGCAACAAGATCGACGTGCCGGCCAAGGTCGCCGCGATCGATTACGACCCGAATCGCTCGGCGAACATCGCGCTGCTCCACTACGTCGACGGCGAGAAGCGCTACATCCTCGCGCCGAACGGGCTCAAGGTCGGTGACCAGGTCATGTCCTCGGTGAACGCCGAGATCCAGCCCGGCAACGCGCTGCCGCTCTCGAAGATCCCGCTCGGTACCCAGGTCCACGCCATCGAGCTCAAGCCCGGCAAGGGGGCGCAGATGGTGCGGTCCGCCGGGACGAGCGCCCAGCTGATGGCGCGCGAGGGACATCTGGCGACGCTCCGGCTTCCCTCCGGCGAGATGCGCATGGTTCACGTCGACTGTGTCGCGACCGTCGGCGAGGTCGGCAACGCAGAGCACGAGAATCGACGCATCGGCAAGGCGGGTCGCTCGCGCTGGCTGGGCTTCCGTTCGGTCGTCCGCGGTGTCGCGATGAACCCCGTCGACCATCCCATGGGTGGTGGCGAGGGTCGGTCGTCGGGTGGTCGGCATCCCTGTACGCCGTGGGGCAAGGTCACCAAGGGACCGAAGACCCGCAACAACAAGCGAACCGACCAGTACATCGTCAAGCGTCGCGGCAAGAAGTAAGGAAGAGCCATGGCACGTTCCCTCAAGAAGGGTCCCTTCGTGGATCCGAGCCTTCAGAAGAAGGTCGACAAGATCACCACGGGTGGTCCGAAGTCGGTGATCAAGACCTGGTCGCGGCGATCGATGATCACGCCGGACTTCGTCGGCATCACGTTTCATGTGCACAACGGCAAGCTGTTCATGCCGGTCTTCGTGACCGAGAACATGGTCGGGCACCGGCTCGGGGAATTCGCGCCGACGCGCAAGTTCACCGGTCACGCCGGAGACAAGAGGGTCAAGCGCTGATGGAAGTCAAGGCCGCTCTCAAGGGCTATCGGGTCAGTCCGCGCAAGGCGCGACTCGTCGTGGACCAGATCCGCGGCAAGGGCGTCGAGGATGCGCTGAACCTCCTGGATCTCTCGCCGAAGCGCGTCGGCGTTCCGATCGCGCAGCTGCTTCGCTCCGCCGTCGCCAACGCGGAGCAGAAGAACGAGAAGCAGCGGGCGGGCATCGAGCTCGACAATCTCGTCGTCGCCCAGATCTACGTCGACGAGGGACCCAGCATGTGGCGTATCCGGCCGCGTGCGCAGGGTCGGGCGACCTGGATCCAGAAGCGAAGCAGCAACATCAACGTGGTTCTCTCGGAACGATAAGGACGAATTCATGGGTCAAAAAGTCCATCCCTACGGGTTCCGGGTCGGCACGCTCTTCGGCTGGCAATCCAACTGGTTCGCCGGAAAGCACTACGCCGAGCAGCTTCACGAAGACGTGAAGATCCGCGCCTTCATCAAGAAGAAGCTCTACCACGCCGGAATCTCCAAGGTCGTGATCGAGCGGACGGGCGACAAGGTCGTGATCAACATCCACACCGCCCGCCCCGGCATCCTGATCGGCAAGCGGGGCGCGGAAGTGGACGTGCTTCGCAAGGAGCTCAAGGCCTTCACGACGCGAGAGGTCTTCATCAACGTCAAGGAGATCCGCAAGGCGGAGCTCGACGCCCAGCTCGTCGCGGAGAACATCGCGACCCAGCTCGAGCGCCGGGTCGCGTTCCGACGCGCCATGAAGAAGGCGATGATCTCGACGATGAAGTTCGGCGCCGAGGGCATCCGCATCCAGTGCTCGGGTCGCCTCGGCGGCGCCGAGATGGGGCGGCGGGAGTGGTACCGCGACGGACGCGTTCCGCTCCACACGCTCCGGGCAGAAATCGAATACGGCTTCGCCGAGGCACACACGACCTACGGTGTGATCGGCGTCAAGTGCTGGATCTTCAAGGGTGAGGTCGGCGATCGCGTGCTGAAGCGCGGCACGCTCTCCCCGGATCATCGGTCGGAGATTCCGAGGTAGGAAATGCTGCAACCCAAGAGAGTCAAGCATCGCAAGATGTTCAAGGGCCGACTGCGCGGCGCCGCGCTTCGCGGCAACACGCTCGCCTTCGGCACGTTCGGCCTGCAGGCGCTGTCGAGCGGCTACGTCTCGGCGCGCCAGATCGAGGCGGCCCGCGTCGCGATGACGCGTCACGTCAAGCGCGGCGGCAAGGTGTGGATCCGCATCTTCCCGGACAAGCCGATCACGAAGAAGCCCGCCGAAACCCGCATGGGCAAGGGCAAGGGCAACCCGGAAGGCTGGGTCGCGCCGATCAAGCGCGGCCGCGTCCTCTACGAGATGGAAGGCGTGGACATCACCACGGCCAAGGAAGCCCTGCGACTCGCGGCCCACAAGCTGCCGATCCAGACGCGCTTCGTGCAGCGGGAGGAGTAGCCATGAAGGCAATCAAGACTTCCGAACTCCAGTCCCTCACCGTCTCCGAGCTCGAGCGCAAGAGCGTCGAGCTCCGCGACCAGCTGTTCACCGCGCGCATCCGACGCGCGACGGAGCAGCTCGAGGACACGGCGTCGCTCGGGCAGCTGCGAAAGAACGTCGCCCGGGTGGAAACTGTTTTGACCCAGAAGCGCGAGGCGGGCAAGTGAGCGAACGGGGCAATCGACGAACACTGGTGGGAACCGTGGTCAGCAACAAGATGGACAAGACCGTGGTCGTCCGTGTGGAGCGGCTCGTCCAGGACCAGCGGTACAAGAAGTACGTAAGACACTACTCGCGCTTCATGGCGCACGACGAAACCAACGCGTGCACCGAGGGCGATCAGGTCCGCATCATCGAGCATCGGCCGCTCTCCAAGCGCAAGCGCTGGAAGGTGGAAGAGACGCTCGTGAAGGCGACGATCGCCTAGCCAGGGACGAGCAAACGCCGGCGCAGGCCGGGGGAATGGACAGATGATCCAAGCAGAATCGACGTTGCAGGTTGCGGACAATTCGGGTGCGCGCAAGGTGAAGTGCATCCGGGTCCTCGGCGGATCGCGAAGGCGCTTCGCGACGGTGGGGGACGTGATCATCGTCGCCGTCAAGGAGGCGATCCCGAACGCCCGCGTCAAGAAGGGCGAGGTCCGGCGCGCCGTGATCGTGCGGACGAAGAAGGGGATCTCCCGCTCGGACGGATCGCACATCGCGTTCGACGAGAACGCGGCGGTCCTGATCGCGAAGGACAACGAAATCGTGGGGACGCGCATCTTCGGGCCGGTGGCGCGCGAGCTGCGTGGCGCGGGCTTCATGCGGGTGATCTCGCTGGCCCCGGAGGTTCTCTGATCATGGCGGCTGCGAAGGCAACCGGTAAGGGGAGCGAGGGCGCGAGCGATCTGCCGCGTCTGCGCCAGAAGTACGCCGAGGTGATCGTGCCCAAGCTCCAGACGGAGTTCGGGTACAAGAACGTCCACCAGATCCCGAAGATCGAGAAGGTCGTCATCAACATCGGCCTCGGCGAGGCGACGACGAATCCGAAGCTGGTCGAGCGCGCCGTCGACGAGCTCTCGCGGATCAGCGGTCAGAAGCCCGTCGTCCGTCGCTCGAAGAAGAGCATCGCGAACTTCAAGCTGCGCGAGGACCAGGCGATCGGCGTGAGCGTGACGCTCCGGGGCGACCGGAAGTGGGAGTTCCTCGATCGGCTGCTCAACGTGGCGCTCCCGCGAGTGCGCGACTTCTCCGGTGTGTCGCCCAAGGCCTTCGACGGTCGGGGCAACTACACGCTCGGCATCAAGGAGCAGACGATCTTCCAGGAAGTCGACTACGACGCCATCGAGAAGGTCAAGGGCATGAACATCACGATGGTGACCACGGCCAATACGGACGCGGAAGCCAAGGCGCTCCTGACGCACCTCGGCGTGCCGTTCCGGGAGTAGGCGAGAGCGGATCGGGCGGCATCCGGGGAGGACGCCGCCGGGAAAACACGACGTCCTGAACGGCGAACAGAACGGCGAACTGACCAGCAGGGCTTTGGAGTAGAGACCATGATGACCGACCCCTTGGGTGACATGTTGGCGAGGATCCGGAACGCGGGCGGCGCGCGACACGCGCACATGAAGTGCCCCGCGTCGAAGCTGAAGATCGCCGTGGCCCGCGTGCTCTCCGCGGAGGGCTTCGTCGGCGAAGTCCGGACGGAAGGCGACGCGAAGCGGCCGACGCTCGAGGTCGAGCTCCGCTACCAGGACGATGGCAGCCTGATGATCGAGGGCATGCGCCGGGTTTCGAAGCCGGGACGCCGGATCTATCGGGCGGCGGACGAGCTGAAGCGAGTACGTGCCGGTCTCGGCATGTCGATCCTGTCGACTTCGAAGGGCGTGATGTGCGATCGGGATGCACGCGCCGCGAACATCGGCGGCGAAGTGATCTGCGAGGTCTGGTAGGCAATGAGTCGAATCGGCAATCGAGCGATCGAGATTCCCTCCGGCGTGACGGTCGACGTCGCGAACGGAGAGATCCAGGTGAAGGGTCCGAAGGCGACTCTCCGGGGTCCGGTGCCCGAGGGCATCAAGGTCACGGTGGAGAACGGGTGGGTCCGCTTCGGCCGCGGCGCGGATACCAAGGAGGCCCGCTGTCTCCACGGTCTCGCGCGCGCCCTCACGAACAACATGGTGATCGGCGCGTCGACGGGCTTCACGCGGCGCCTCGAGATCGAAGGCGTCGGCTACAGGGCGGACGTGCGCGGCAAGGAGCTCCATCTCCTGCTGGGCTACTCGCACCCGATCGTGGTCCCGATTCCCGAAGGCCTCACGGTCACCGTGGACGCCAACACGAAGGTCTCGATCACGGGCTCGGACAAGGGCGTGATCGGTCAGTTCGCGGCCGACGTCCGATCGCTCCGACCGCCCGAGCCGTACAAGGGCAAGGGCGTCAAGTACGCGGAAGAGCGGATCCGCCGCAAGGTCGGCAAGGCCGGATCCTGATCGCCGGTGGCTGGATCGAGCGCTGGACCGAGAACGAGAAAGAGTACGAGGACGAGATGAAGAAGAAGATTCCGAATGCAAAGCGCCGGATGTGGCTCGCCCGAAAGGCGAGAACCCGGACGGCGCTCGAGCGCAGCGAGCGGGTGGTCCTGACGGTCTTCCGGAGCGGGAAGCATACCTACGCCCAGCTCGTGGATCGCACGTCCGGCAATACGCTGGCGACGGCATCGACCCTCGACTCCGCGATCGCGGGCGAGGGCTCGACCGGCAACGTGGCGGCTGCGACCCGGGTCGGCGAGGCGATCGCGCGCATCGCACGGGAAAAGCAGATCGAAGAGGTGGTCTTCAATCGAAACGGGTTCCTCTACCACGGCCGGGTGAAGGCCGTGGCGGATGGGGCGCGCGCGGCGGGGCTTCAGTTCTGATATGGCAAACGTGATTCAATCCTCGAGCCTGAACCCGAACGACTACGAGCTGAACGATCGGGTGATCCACATCAACCGCGTCTCGAAGGTCGTGAAGGGCGGACGGCGCTTCAACTTCTCGGCGCTGGTCGTCGTCGGGGACGGGCAGGGCGTCGTCGGCGTCGGGCTCGGCAAGGCCGGCGAAGTGCCCGAGGCGATCCGGAAGGGCGTCGAGAAGGCACGCAAGTCGCTCATCAAGGTTCCGCTCCTCGAGGGCCGGACGCTGCCCCACGACGTCGTGGGCGTGGCGGGCGCGGGTCGGGTGCTGATGCAGCCGGCCTCGGCGGGTACGGGCGTGATCGCGGGCGGGCCGGTTCGCGCCGTCGTCGAGTCGGCGGGGATCAGCGACGTGCTGACCAAGACCCTCGGCACGCGTACGCCCCGCAACGTGGTCAACGCCGTGATGGCGGGCCTCAAGATGCTGCGCGATCCGGAAGAGCGGCTCGCGCAGCTCGGTCGGAGTCGCTGATGGCAGGCAAGAAGACGTTGAAGGTGCAACAGGTGCGGAGCGTGATCGGGTACGACCGGCGCCAGCGGGCGACCGTTCGAGGACTCGGGCTGCGACGGATCCGACAGATCGTCGAGGTCGAGGACACGCCGGCCGTGCGGGGCATGATCTTCCGAGTACGCCACATCGTCGTGGTGTTGGAGAACGAGTGAGATGTTGAATCAACTCTCGCCGCGCCCGGGCGCGCGCCATCGCCGCAAGCGGGTCGGTCGCGGCCCCGGTTCGGGCAAGGGCAAGACCTGCGGGACCGGCGTCAAGGGCCAGGGCACGCGCAGCGGCCAGAAGATCAAGCCCTGGTTCGAGGGCGGCCAGATGCCGCTCTTCCAGCGCATCCCGAAGAAGGGGTTCCAGAACCGCTTCCGCTCGGAGAACGAGATCGTGAACGTCGGAGACCTCGCGGTCTTCGGCGACAACGCTCGTGTCGACGCGGCGGCCCTGATCGAACGCGGCCTGATCCGCGGCTCGGGCAAGTCGGTCAAGGTCCTCGCGGACGGCGACGCGCCGAAGGGCCTCAAGCTCGCGATCCAGAAGGTCAGCAGTGCAGCCCGCGCCAAGATCGAGGCCAAGGGCGGCAGCGTGGAGACCGTCGAGTGATCACCGCTCTCCAGAACGTCTTCCGGATCGAAGAGCTCCGCAGGCGGA
>JBIPOQ010000128.1:0-8718 GCA_044379055.1 Myxococcota bacterium | reverse complement strand
TCCGCGCGGGCGACTGGATGAGGAGGACGGGAAATGGAGCCGACGAACCGATTTGAACGGTCGACCTGCTCATTACGAGTGAGCTGCTCTACCAACTGAGCTACGTCGGCCCGGGAACCCGGGATCAGGCGGGATCGACGAACCTTCGGGTCGTCGGGGCGCGGAATGTAGCGTCGAGTTCGGGCGATGCCATCGCGGCGTCGCGCGGGAGGAGGCAACACGCGCGCAGCCCCGAAGGCTTCGATTGACCTCGCGACCGGGCGGGGCTTAGGATGACCGGAGCGCTCGGAGGTCCTCCATGCCCGTCCTGCCCCTGATCGACCTGCTTCTGCTCGCGGGCTGGACTTCGCTGCTCGTGGGCTTCGTCCTGAAGGTCGTCTATCTGACGACCAGCTACCGACCCACGCTGCTCACGCTGACGCCGAGCGACTTCCTCGAGGTCGCCATCGCCGCGATGCTCTTCGCCATCGCGTTGGCGGCGCGGACGTGGGTGAAGGCTCAGGAGCCTTTGGCGACGGCGGCGAGGAGGCGGGACGAGACGCTCGCGGCCTGGAGCCGGCTCAATGCATCGGACGGAGGCAGCGCGCTCGGCGGGACGACGACCGCGGGGACCGCGGATGTCGGCGTCGTTCGCGACTGAGGCGTTCGGCTAGCGGGAGCGGTACGTCTCGGGGCGCAGCAGCCCGGAGGCCGAGACCGCGAGCTCCTTGTAGAGGGACGCGGAGAGGCGAGCGGCGGTGACGAGAACGTGACTGGCCTGGCGCAGGGCGGTGCTCATCGGGGTTCCTTCGGCTTGGGAGCGGCTGGAGGAGCGGGCTCCTTCCGGAAGTAGCGGTCGGCGGGGGCCGGGTGGCAGGAAATCGTGCGGGTACGCCGTCGGTGCGATCGACGTCTGATACAGTCGGGCCCGTGGGAAGCAGCGCCTCGACGCCTACGGTCTCTCGGGATGCGGACCGGCTGATCTGGGTCGATGGAGAGCTGCGGCCCTGGGCGGCCGCGACGGTCCATGTCCTGTCCCACTCCCTGCAACGCGGCTCCCTCGTCTTCGACTACATGTCCGTGCACGAAACGCCCCGTGGGGCGGCGATCTTTCGCCTGGAGCCGCATCTCGAGCGGTTCTTCCACTCGTGTGCCCTGATGGGGCTGCCGGTGGGCCAGTCGATCGACCAGATGCGCGCGGCGATCTGCGCGACGGTCCGGGCGAATCCGGGCGCGCGGGCCGTCAAGATCAGCGCCTACTTCGCGTCGATCGAGATCGACGTCGTCCCGATCGATACCCACGTCACGGTCGCGATCGCCGCCTACGACCCGAAGACCGACATCAGCGATCGCCTCCCGCGCCCGTCGCCCCCGAAGCCGCAGCACCTGAAGCTCTGGATCGAGAAGGAGACGGCGAACCGCCGGGAGGACATCGTCTCGCCCCAGGCGAAGGTCTCTGCCAACTACGCCTCGCCGATGACGGCGAAGGCCCGGGCCCGGGCCTCGGGCTACGACGAGATCCTGCTGGTCGACGAGGATGGCTTCCTCGCCGAGGGGCCGACGACGAATCTCTTCCTCGTCGACGCGCAGGGCGAGCTCCTGACGCCGGCGGCCGCGAAGGTCCTCCATGGCGTGACGCGCAGCTCGATCCTCGAGCTCGCGAAGGCGGAGGGCATTCCGTGTCGCGAGACGCAGCTTCCGCCCGAGGCGCTGCTCGGCGCTGCCGAGGCGTTCCTGACCGGAACGTCGGCAGGGGTCTGGCCGATCGAGTCCGTCGACGGCCAGGAGCTCGGCGAGGTCTGCCCCGGCCCGATCTCGACCCGCCTGCGCGACCGCTTCCGGCGCGCGGCGAGCGGCGAGGATCCGGAGTTCGCCCACTGGCTCACGCCCGTGACGGCCTGAAACCCGAACCCCGGAAACCCCGCGAACATGTCCAGCCAAGCGAACGACACGAAGCCCCTGCCGCCGAAGCGCGCCCAGATCGTCCTGTCCGGCACCAAGCCGACGGGCGAGAACCTCCACCTCGGCAATTATTTCGGCGCCCTGCGCCAGTTCGTCGACCTGCAGGACCAGCACGACACCGCGCTCTATTTCATCGCCGACTACCACTCGATGACGACGCTCCGCAACGGCCCCGAGCGCCGTCGCAACACCCTGAACGTCGCCCTGGACTATCTCGCGGCCGGCCTCGATCCCGCGCGCGCGATCCTGTTCCGCCAGAGCGACCTGCCCGAGGTCGCGGAGCTGACCTGGTTCCTGACCTCGGTGACGCCCATGGGCATGCTCGAGCGCGCCCATGCCTTCAAGGCGGCCCTCGACAAGGGCGAGGACGTCGACCACGGCCTCTTCACCTATCCCGTCCTCATGGCCGCCGACATCCTGCTCTACGGCTCGCATCTCGTCCCCGTCGGCCGCGACCAGAAGCAGCACATCGAGATGGCCCGCGACATGGCCCACCGCTTCAATCGCCTCTACGACTGCGAAGCCCTGACGCTCCCCGAGCCCTACATCCTCGAGGAGACGGCGACCGTCCCCGGGACCGACGGCCGCAAGATGTCGAAGTCCTACGGCAACACGATCGCGATGTTCGCCGCGAAGAACGCCGTCAAGAAATCGGTCATGGGCATCGTCACCGACTCGACCCCCGTCGAGGCGCCGAAGGACACGAGCCAGGCCGTCTTCGAGATCTGGAGCCTGTTCGCGACGCCCGACGAGCGCGAGGCGATGAACGCGCGGGCGAAGGCCGGCGGGCTCGGTTACGGCGACGTCAAGAAGGATCTGCTCGCGCGGCTGATGGATTATTTCGAGCCGATGCGCGCACGGCGCGCGGCGCTCGAGGCCCGGCCCGACGAGATCGAGGAGATCCTGTGCGCCGGGGCCGTCCGGGCGCGGGCCCTCGCGACGCCCGTGCTCGAGGCCTGTCGCGAGGCGGCGGGACTCGGTCCGCTTCGCGCCCGCAGCGCGGGCCGTTAGGCGACGCGCTCAGCGCGAGACGTCCTCGAGGATCGCCGACAGCGCCTGCCCGACCGTCGCTGCGCTGTCCGGGCGCGCCTCGGGCGTGGGCTCCATCAGCTGCTGGACGAGCCGCGCGAGGGCCGGCGGGTAGTCGGGGATGCCGGTGCTCGGGTCGGGGCGAGGATCGCTCCGATGGCGCGCGGCGACGTCGCCGTCGGTGAAGGGCAGTCGCCCGGTCGAGAGCTCGAAGAGCGTGATGCCGAGGGCGTAGAGGTCGGTGCGCCCGTCGCTGACCCGACCCGATGCCTGCTCGGGGGCCATGTAGCAGGGCGTCCCGGCGATGATCGTCGCCGTCGTCTCGCGCACGGCTTCGAGGATCTTCGCGAGGCCGAAGTCCATGATCTTGAGCTTGCGGTCGCGGGTCAGGAACAGGTTCGCGGTCTTGACGTCGCGGTGGACGATGCCCTGGTCGTGGGCGTACTGGAGTCCGGCGCAGACCTGCTGGCCCAGGCGGAGGGTGTCGCGGGGACCGAGCCGTCCGCGCTCCTTCAGGACGGCCGAGAGCGGGAGGCCCTCGAGGTATTCCATCGTGATGAAGAAGACGCCTCGCTCCTGGTCCGCGTCGAAGAGGGTCACGATGTTCGGATGATTCATCCGCGCGGCGGCCCGGGCCTCGCCGAGGAAGAGCTGCACGGCGGCGGGATGGTCGCGGAGGCTCTCGGGCATCCGCTTCAACGCGACGATCCGGCCGAGCCTCCGATCGCGCGCCTTGTAGACGCGCCCCATGCCGCCGCGGCCGATCTCCTCGAGGATCTCGTAGCGTTCGGCGGCGACGTAGGCGGTCGCGCCGGGGGGCGGCGTGAAGGCGTCGAAGGCGGCGGTGCGCATCGGTGCCGAGAGCTTCTTGCGCAGCGTCTCGATCCGGCTGGCGACGTTCGGCCAGGTCGGCTCGCGCTCGCGCAGGGCCTGCAGGACCTCGAGGGCGCGGCCGTATTCCCCGGTCTCCTCGAGCAGCTCGGCGAGGTGGAGCTCGAGCGCGGGGGCCGATTCGCCGGGGGCGAGCAGCTCGAGGCGACGCTCGAGCTGACGCGCGGCGAGGTCGTGGTGGCCCTCCTGCTCGAAGGCGAGGACGAGCAGCTCGGCGGCGCGGCCGAAGTCGGGATCCTGGGGCCCGATCTGCTGCAGCAGACGGATGGCGCGCGCCCGGTCGTCGATCTCGCTGGCGAGGGCGGCGGCGCGCAGGCGATCGCCGGCGCGCTCGAGGGCGTCGATCCGGCCGCGGGAATCGCCGGCGCGTTCGAAGCAGTGCGCGGCCTGGGGCCAGTCCTCGACCGACGCGTAGAGTCGCGCGGCGCGGGCCCAGGCTTCGCCCGCGGCATGACAGCTCGCCGCCTGCACGGGATCGCCCGCGCGCTCGAAGAGCCAGCCGGCGCGCTCGTGGTGGCCGAGGCTGCGTCGCAGCTCCGCCGCCTCTCGCCAGCGCTCGGCGTTCTCGAGCTGCTCGGCGGCGCGCTCGCTCTGGCCCTGCTCCTGGTGGAGGCGCGCGAGGAGCCCCGATCCGACGGCCGTCTGCCCGTCGCGATCGAGCGCGCGCGCGGCGGCGCCGAGGTCGCCCTGAAGAAACGCGTTCACCGCCGGCGGGCAGCCCTTGAAGACGAGACCCTCGGGCGCCGCCAGGTCCATGTGGACGACCTTGGGCTCGTAGCTGTCGATCCGCACCGTCCGCTCGACGACGCGGTCGCCGGCGCCGACGACGAGGGTGTGGCCACCGAGGGCGAGCGTCGTCTTCAGCTGTCCCTGTGCCGCATAACGCAGCGATTGCGGGCGGCCGTTGACGCAGAGGCCGACGTCGCGCGCGGGCTGGCGGTCCCAGTGGATCCGGAACTCGACCGGCGCTTCGACGTCGGGGAGCCGGTGGCTCACCGCCGTGCAGCGCTGGGCCTCGATCTGGACCTCGATCTCCTCGTGGACCTCGGCGAGCACCGCATGGGAGCGGGGCGCCCGCAGCGAGCCCTCGATCGAGAGGTACCAGGTCCCCGGCGCGATGCGGTCGAGCTGGGTCTCGCGTCGCACGCCGCTGCGCGCGGGTCGCCCGTCGCGCCGTCCGGACGCGCCGCGCCCGCGCTTCACGCTGCGGCGGTGGAGCTGGACGTCGAACTCGCCTTCGATCGCGTCGGGGAACTCGATGCGCAGCGTCAGGTCGCCGGTCCGCCGCAGGCGTCGGGCCAGCCGCATGCCGAGCAGGACCAGAAGGCCGGCGCTCGCGAGCACGAGCAGGTCTTCGGTCGAGAGCGCGAATCCGTCGAGCCGGCGCATCAGCGTCGACTCCGCGAGGAGGGCCTCGGAGGCCGCGATGAAGTCGGGGACGGAGAGCGACATCTTCGCCTTCCCCATCGGCCGAGGTGCCGGGGAAGTGAAGCGTTCGGTGGCGGGGCCGCGTGGTCCGCGGACGCGGGAAGCCGCGGCCTTCAGGCGCGTCGCAGGACTGCGTATCGGTTCGCGAGGCCGCGGGCGCCGTCGGCCCGGAAGTCGTCGATGCGCTCCAGGCCGAGGACGTCCGGCCAGGTCTCGATCTCGTCGTCCCGGATCGAATGACAGAATCGGGGTGGGGCCGTGGGGTCGTCCCCGAAGCGCAGGAGCGCATCGCCCGGCTCGAGCGCAGCCGGGTCGATCGAAGTCCCCAGGATCGGGCCATGCGCCGGCCAGCCGACCTGCTTGCGGCGTTCGCGGGGGTCTTCGCCGAACTGCCAGGCGGCGAGCACGAGGAGGCCGGCGGGGGCGAGGCGCCGGGCGGCGGCGCGGAGCAGTTCGAGCCGCCAATCGGCACCCGGCACGTGGTGGAGCACGCCCATCAGGACGACGAGCTCGAAGGGGCCGGCCGGCAGGTCGTCCCCCGGCTGGTGGTCGAAGGCGAGGAAATCCTGGCGCACGAGCTCCGCGCGGGTCGCGATGGCCGCGGGCAGCTGGCGACGGGCCGCGCCCAGCAGGGTCGGATTGGCATCGACGCCGGTGTACCGGAAGTCGAAGCCCGCCTCGGCCAGAAAGCAGGCGAAGCGGCCATTGCCGCAGCCGATGTCGAGGACCGACCCGAGCTCTCGCCGGTCGGAGCGCCCGGTCGCGCCCGCGGCCAGGCAGGGGATCAGCCGGGTCCAGCCGGGCCACGGGCGCGCGCCCCGACTGCGGTCGAAGGCGTCCGCATGGGCCTCGTAGAAGGTCCGGTTGATCTCGAGCAGCTGTCGGCGGGTCTGGGGATCCACGGTCGGGGCGAGTCTAGGGCGAACGGGGAGGGGCGGCCTAGACTCCGCGCCCGAGGATGCAGACGTGGCTCGCGATGAACCCATGGCAAAGATGACGCGAACGGGGGGACGCTTCCGCGGCCGGGGGCCCGACCGCGACTTCGATCCCCGTCCCGTTCGCGCGGCCCTGCTTCCGCTCCTGAAGGAGATCGCGGCCCTGCCGGTCGACGCCGTCGGGCCCCTCGCCGCCGAGACCCTCGATCCGCTGCTCCGCCGACATCCCCGGCCCGGGGGCGGTTATTTCTCGCGCAGCGAGCTGATCGCCGGGTTCCGGGTCTTCGCGGGGGAGGGCGAGCTCGGTCCCGACGGGGCGCGCCTCCAGCGGCGGGTCCAACGACGACCGGTGCGGAGCCAGAGCGGGGTCACCCCGCTCACCGTCCTGACCCAGCCCTTCCCGTGCCCGGGCCAGTGCATCTTCTGTCCGAACGACGTGCGGATGCCCAAGAGCTACCTCTCGGACGAGCCGGGCGCCCAGCGCGCCGCCCAGAACCGCTTCGACCCGTATCTGCAGACCTGGAATCGCCTCGCGGCCTTCGATGCGACGGGGCATCCCGTCGACAAGATCGAGCTGATCGTGCTCGGCGGGACCTGGTCGTTCTATCCCGAGGCCTATCAGGTCCGCTTCGTCGAGCGCTGCCTCGAAGCGATGAGCGATTTCGGGTCCGGCGTCGATCGACGCGCCGAGCACGCCTTTTCGCTGCCCGATTTCGAGGAGATCGACGCCGACGTCGACGGGGCCGCGTTCGAGAAGAACCCCTACAACCTGCGGGTCGGCGACTTCCTGAAGCGCTCGGGATCCGACCTCCGCGCCGTCGCCGGCGAGGCGGCGGACTGTCCCGCTCTCGAGGCGGCCCAGCGCCGCAACGAAACGTCCGGGGCGCGCTGCGTGGGCCTCGTGCTCGAGACGCGTCCCGACCATGTCGACCCCCGCGAGGTCCTGCGGCTGCGCCGACTCGGCGCGACGAAGATCCAGCTCGGTGTCCAGAGCCTCGACGAGGCGATCCTCGCCGCGAATCGCCGGGGCCACGGTCTCGCCGCCACGCGCGACGCCTTCCGCCTGCTCCGCCAGGCCGGCTTCAAGATCCACGCGCACTGGATGGCCAACCTGCGCGGCGCGACGCCGGCGTCGGATCGCGCGGATCTGGCGCGCCTCTTCGACGATCCCGACTTCCGCCCCGACGAGCTCAAGCTCTATCCGTGCAGCCTGATCGAGACGGCGGAGCTGATGCGGTACTGGAAGAGCGGCGAGTGGCGGCCCTACACGGAGGCCGAGCTGCTCGACGTCGTGGCGGAGGGGCTCGCCGGCGTGCCGCGCTGGTGTCGCGTGACGCGGGTGATCCGGGACATCTCCTCCGACGACATCGTCGCCGGCAACAAACGCACGAACTTCCGTCAGCTGGCCGAGGCGGAGGTCGCGCGCCGCGGGCTTCGCCTCGTCGAGATCCGCTCCCGGGAGATCCGCGGCGGGGAGTTCGAGACGGAGTCGCTCCGGCTCGTCGAGACCGGATACGACGCAGGCTCCGCCCGCGAGCGTTTCCTCGAGCTCGTCACGCCCTCCGACCGGATCGTCGGCTTCCTGCGGCTCTCGCTGCCGCGAGAGCCCTCGTTCGTCGCGGAGCTCGGCGCGAACGCGATCGTCCGCGAGCTGCACGTCTACGGCGGCGCCGTCGAGCTCGGCGCCGCCGCCGAGCATCGCGCACAGCACCGCGGTCTCGGCGCCCGCCTGCTCGAGGCCGCCGCCGAGCGGGCCCGGGCCGAAGGCCATGGGACGCTCTCGGTCATCTCGGCGATCGGGACGCGCGCCTACTATCGCCGTCAGGGCTTCGCCGACGGCACCCTCTATCAGCACCGATCGCTCGCGCCGGCGCCGTCGTCGCCCACCGCATCCGCCGCGTCCGGGTCGGGAGTCCCGTCGTGAGCGCGAGCCCCGCGATGACGACGGACTCCGCCAACTTCAAGCGGCTGCAGGCGCGGCTGCGCGGTCTCGTCGGCAAGGCGATCGCGGATTTCCGCATGATCGAGCCCGGCGATCGCGTGATGGTCTGTCTCTCGGGGGGGAAGGACTCCTACGCGATGCTCGATCTGCTGCTCTCTCAGCAGCGGGCGGCGCCGGTCGAGTTCGAGCTCGTGGCGGTGAATCTCGATCAGAAGCAGCCGGGCTTTCCCGAGCACGTCCTGCCCGAATACCTGCGCGGGCTCGGGGTGCCCTTCGAGATCCTCGAGCAGGATACCTACAGCGTCGTGAAGCGCGTGGTGCCGGTCGGGAAGACCCAGTGCGGGCTCTGCAGCCGGCTCCGTCGCGGCGCGCTCTATCGCTGGGCCCGCGAGCACGACGTCGACAAGATCGCCCTCGGCCACCACCGCGACGACATCGTCGAGACCCTCTTCCTGAACCTCTTCCACGGCGGTCGCCTGAAGGCGATGCCGCCCAAGCTCCTCTCCGAGGACGGGCGAAACGTCGTGATCCGGCCGCTCTGCTATGTCCCGG
>JBIPOQ010000127.1:0-8730 GCA_044379055.1 Myxococcota bacterium | reverse complement strand
CGCGCGCCTTGTGAGATCCGGCCGCCGCCCCGCGGTGCGTCAGCGCCGGAAGGCGTTGGTGTGCGCCTCCGCCGGGAACTCGTTCTCCGAGAGCGGCTTGCCGACGATCTCGTCCGGCCGCACGCCGATCTTCTCGACGAGGGGGGCGAGCTTCCCGAGGTCGAAGTCGTAGAGCGCCGCCGCGTTGAGACCGAGCATGGCGCGGGTCTCTTCGACCGGGACGTCGTGGAAGGTATGGCGCAGGGCAAGCTTCGTGTGGGGATAGGTTCCCTCGTAGTGGGGGTAGTCCGAGCCCCAGAGCACGCGCTGCGTTCCGATCACCTCGCGATCGCGCAGCTCGACGGGCGAGGCCGAGCTCGCGCCGTAGAAGCAGTTGCGCTTCGCATAGAACGAGGGCTTCTCCGGGGTCACCGCGTCGGTGTTGAACTGGAACTCGCCCGCCATGCCCGTCCGGACCCGGTCCCAGAGCGCGTCGAGGCGCGTCAGCACCTCGGGCACCCAGGCGCAGCCCGCCTCGGTCACGATGTACTTGAGCTTCGGGAAGCGGTGGAACACACCGGCGAGGATCAGATGCTGGTAGCTGCGGATCGACCACCAGGGCGTCTCGTGGAGCCGGATCGGCAGCGAGATCGGGTACTGGCCGTAGTCGGGGGAGCCCGTGCCGCCGTGGTGGTTGAGGACGACGCCGAGGTCCTGGCAGACGGCCCAGAAGCGATCGTAGTCGGGGGCGTAGAGCGGGAGGATGTGGGTGCAGTCGTCGGGGACGTGGGGCAGCAGGATGCCGCCGCGCAGACCGTGCTTCGCGATCCACTCCACGTCCTTGATCGCCTCGTCGATGTCGTTCAGGTAGACGAGACCGATGCCCGCGCGGCGGTCGGGATACTCGGCGCAGAAGTCGACCAGCCAGCGGTTGTGGGCCCGGATGCCTTCGAGGCGGAGCTTGTAGTCCTCGGGCCTGGGATTGCCGCAGATGAGCACGCTCGTGCGGAAGAACGGGGGCACCGTGTTCGGGAAGATCACCTCGCCCGCCACGCCCTCGACGTCCATGTCGTGGGTCCGCTCGGTCGCGTCCCAGTTCTTGTGCTTCTTCGAGCCGATGTGCTTCTTCTGCGGGTTCTTGTACGTGCCGCGCCATTCGTCGAAGAGCGCTTGATGCTTCGCATCGAGATAGGTCTTGTAGGTATCGATGCTGGCGCCGGCGTGGGAGTCGGAGGTGATGATCGTGAAGGGGGTCTGGTCGGACACGGAAGGCTCCTGTGGGCGGGTGCAAGGCGGATGCGAGGATCATAACCGACGACGCGCGCGGCGCCGATCGGAGAGCGCCGCGCGACTACTTGCGCAGGGCCTGCGGATGCCGCGCCGCGAGCATGCGATCGACGCCCGTCTTCCAGGAGACCTTGCAGGGACCGGCCAGCTTCGTCCGCAGGGCGTGGTCGAGCCAGTACTGATGGATCCCGTCGGGTCCTTCGACGACCTTCGCGGTCTTGCCGAGTCGGCCGGCGATGTAGTGCGCCAGCTCGGGGACCGGCAAGGGCTCGTCCCCACCCCAGTTGACGATCGTCGCCGGGACCGACGCCGCCGCGAGCAGGCCGGGGGTCTGGTCGAAAATGTCGTCTTCGTGGATCGGCGAGGCGATCTGTCCCTGGCCGACGGGCATGACCTGGATCGGGACGTCCTTCAGGATCATGTCCGCCACCATCGCCGGGAAGCCACCGTTGTCGCCGTAGGCGGCATTCATCCGCGCGAGGGTCGTCTTGAGACCGAGCTCCTGGGCTGCCGAGCTGGCGACCGCTTCCTGCGAGATCTTCGAGACGCAGTACGTCGGGGCGTAGGGCTGCGGCGTGCCGCCGAGCGGATCGCTCTCGAGGACGCCCTTGCCGTAGTCCTTCGGCGCGGCGTACACGCCGCAGGTCGACATCACGAGGCAGGCCTTCGCGTTCCGGAAGCGCGACATGACCCGGCCGGTACCGAGCGCGTTGATCCGGATCGATGCCTGGAAATCGAGACCGGGCACGATCGCGGCGGCGAGGTGGAGCACGTAGTCGAACTGCTCGGGGGTCTTCGACCAGTCGGGCCGCTCGAGGTCGACGATCGCGGTCCGGATGCCCGCCGACTCGCAGCGCTCGCGGGACTTCCCGTCGGAGAAACGCGCGATGCCCCAGACCTCGTTCTTCTCGGCGAGGCGCGCCGCCAGGGGGAAAGCAATCTGCCCGGCCGGGCCGGTCACCAGGATCCGGCTGCCCACGATCTCCGCCATGTCTCCGTCCTCCGTCTCGCGCCGTTCCGATGCTCGTCCAGCGACGCGCCCGGACGATCGCGCATCGGTCGCCCCCGCGACAACCCGCCCCGTGCAGGCCGGGCTCGGGCCCCGCTCGGATCGCGCCGGGAATCGGGCGGAATGCCGGGCAATGTGCCAACCTCCGCCCCCGTCACGCGCGCGCCCGCCGCGGAGGAGAGGAACGGATGAGCTTCTCGAAGCCCCTGGCCGAACGCGAAAAGGCCCTCGAGGATGCCTTTTTTCGCGAAGAGAACGAACGACTCATCGCGTCGCTGCGCGCCAAGAAGGCGGAAGCCGAGCAGCGACAGGCGCTCGCGAAGATCCTCGGCGTCGGAAACGACGCCGTGATCGCGCCGCTGCTCAAGCTGGGCGTGCGGGCCGAGAACGTCGCGGCCCTCGTGCTCGCGCCGCTCGTCGCCATCGCCTGGGCGGATCGACAGCTCGACGATGCCGAGCGGAGCCAGGTCGTCGCAGCGGGTCAGCACTACGGCATCGACCCGGCGAGCGATGCCGGCAAGCTGCTCGAGACCTGGCTGGCCGCCCGACCCCACGAGTCCCTGATCGACGTCTGGGCGAGCTTCGCGCAGGAGATCGGCCGCGCGCTCGCGCCGGCGGAGCGCGACTCGCTGCACGACGAGATCGTCGCCCGCGCGAAGAGCATCGCCCACGCCTTCGAGAAATCCCTGCTGCGCGGTCGCGGCCCGGGCCAGGCCGAGGCGGCGGTGCTCGCCAAGATCGAGGCGGCCTTCGGCGCCCGGAAGTAACGAGCGCCGATCGCCGGTTCAGGAGCTCGGCAGGCTGATCGTGAAACGGGTTCCCTTGCCGAGCTCGCTGTGGACGCGCAGCGAGCCGCCGTGCTCGCGCACGATGCGCTGGCTGACGAGGAGCCCGAGCCCCGTTCCCTTGCCGCGTTCCTTCGTCGTGTAGAACGCGTCGAAGATCCGATCGAGGTGGCGCGGCTCGATGCCGATGCCGGTGTCCTCGATCGCGATCTCGACGAGCTCGGCGCTCGGCTGATCGATCCGCACGCTCAGCGTCCCGCCGTTCGGCATCGCGTCGGCGGCGTTCACGATCAGGTTGAGGAACACCTGCTCGAGCCGATCGCGATCGGCGACCACGGTCGGACGCACGGCGTAGTCCCGTTCGACCACGATCCCCCTGCCCTTCAGCTTCTCGCGAAAGAAGTCGACGCTGTGGTCGAGGACTTCGGCGACGACGATCGCCTCGGGCTCGGCGCGCCGGGGACGTGCGATGTTGAGGAGCGTCTGGAGCAGATCCGTCACGCGGCGGACCTGGTCGACGATGTGGCGCGCGCGGTCACGACTCTTGTCGTCGGGGGCCGATCGCTCGAGGAGCTCGGCATAGCCGAGGATCGTCGTCATCGGCGTACCGACGTCGTGGGCGATGCCGGCGGTGATCGTCGAGAGGGCGGCGAGCTGCTCGGCCTGACGAGCGCGCTCCTCGGCCTGACGCAGCCGCTCGAGGTCCCGGATGATCCCGGTGAAGACCCGCTGGCCCCCGACCGAGGCCTCGGCGACGGCGAGATAATGCGGAAAGACGCTGCCGTCCTTGCGCCGCCCGCGGACCTCGCGACCGATGCCGATGATGCGCCGCTCGCCCGTCTGCAGATACCGCTCGATGTAATCGTCGTGCTCGTCGCGGTAGGGCTGCGGCATCAGCACCTTCACGTTGAGGCCCAGGATCTCGCTGGCCGCGTAGCCGAAGATCTGCTCGGCGGCGGGGTTCACTTCGAGGATCGTGCCGATCGCGTCGATCGCGATGATGCCGTCGACCGCGGCATCGACGATCGCCCGGAGCCGATCGCGCTCCTCCCGGATCCGCTGGGGCTTCTCGGCCTTCCGGCCGGCGCCGGGCGTCGAGCAGCCCACCGCCTTCGTTCCCCTGCGCGCCGCCATGCAAGCCCCCCAAGCCCAACCGGTTACGCGGCCCGGCCAACCCGATCGCCGCAGACCAATAGCGCGCCGTGCCGCGCCCGCGGCCCACGACGCCCCGGGCTCCCGAATGGGACTTTTATTCACAACCTGTGGTAGATCTTCACAGCTCGAGTCCCCGCTTCCGCCGATCGTCCCGCCCCGGGGCCCCAGGCGGCCTTCTGGACCCGGAGGGGGCTTGGCACGGGGGGTGCAAAACCGCGATCGAAACCACCCGCCCCGCCCCCGTTGGCCCGGCGAGAATGAAATGGGGAAGCGCCATGAACGCCCTGAGACGTCCCGACCCGCGCAAAGTCCTCGTCGTCGACGACGATCCGTCGATCCTCACCATGACCGAAGACCTCCTCACCGAGGCGGGCTTCGAGGTCGGCAAATGTGCCTCGGGCCGGGAGGCCCTGGACCGGCTCCAGGCCCAGGAATGGGACGTGGTGCTGACCGACCTCCAGATGCCCGGCGTCGATGGCCTCGAGCTGTTGGCCGCGGTCCGCGAGCAGAGCCCCGACACGCCGGTGATCATCATGACCGCCTTCGGCACGATCCAGTCCGCCGTCGACGCGATGCGCGCCGGTGCCCTCGACTTCGTGACCAAGCCGTTCCGTGCGGGCGAGCTGCTGATCTCCCTCGAGCGCGCCTTCGAGCGACGCGCATTGGAGCAGGAGAATCGGGCGCTCCGGCGGGCGGTGGCCCGCTCGAGCGCGTTCGGCGAGCTCGTCGGCAAGAGCCCGGCGATGAACGAGATCTACGCCCTGATCCGCAAGATCGGCGCGAGCCGGAGCCACGTCCTCATCACCGGCGAGAGCGGCACCGGTAAAGAGGTCGTCGCCCGCACGATCCACTTCAGCGGCTCGCGCAGTGACAAGCCCTTCGTTCCGATCAACTGCACCGCGATGCCCGAGGGCCTGCTCGAGAGCGAGCTCTTCGGTCACGTGCGCGGCGCGTTCACCGGCGCGCATACCAACAAGAAGGGCCTCTTCGAAGCGGCCGCCGGCGGCACGCTCTTCCTCGACGAGATCGGCGACATGCCGATCAGCCTGCAGAGCAAACTGCTGCGCGTGCTGCAGGACAAGGAGATCCGGCCCGTCGGCGGGACCCAGAGCATCAAGGTCGACGTCAACATCATCGCCGCGACCCACCAGGACATGAACAAGGCGATCGCCGAAGGGCGCTTCCGTCAGGATCTCTACTACCGCCTGAACGTGATCCCGATCCGGATCCCCCCGCTGCGCGAGCGCGCCGAGGACATCCCGGTCCTGGCCGAGGCCTTCCTGCGCAAGCACGCGAGCGACGAGCGCATCCACTTCAGCAACGCAGCGACACGCAAGCTGATGCAGGGGAGCTGGCCCGGCAATGCGCGCGAGCTCGAGAACTGCATCGAGCGCGCGCTCGCGCTGACCGACGGCCACGAGATCCAGGCGACGGAGATCCTGATCCCGAGCGACGGCACCGGCGAAACGAACGATCTCCAGGAGCTTCTGCTCCGACTCGCGCTCGAGCGGCGGATGTCGGTGCGCGACCTGACCGACGCGTACATCGCGGCGGCGCTGGAGGCGGCCGACGGCCGGAAGTCCGAGGCCGCGCGACTGCTCGGCATGAATCGTCGGACGCTCTACCGCCGCGAGGAACGGCAGGACGAGTCCGAGGTCGACGTGGAGGCGTTCGCGACCGCCTGAACGGAGGGGCGGGCGTCGGGTCGCAGAGAGGGGATCGTCGACCGGGCGACGCGATGCGCGTCTCCGGGACGATCCCTTCGTCGTCGGTCAGGCCGTCGGGCCGCGACCTGCTTCGCCCGGCTCGGACGGGGCGACCAGGACGGAGCATTTCACGTGACGGAGGACGCGCTCGGTCACGCTGCCCCAGCGATCCGAGCGCTCGTCCGTCTCCCCGCGCAGACCGAGCACGACGAGATCCGCTCGGGACCGGGCGGCATGCTTCACGATCTCGATCGAGGGGGCTCCGTAGGTCAGGTCCGCCACGGCCCGAACCCCCGCTGCCGCCGTCCGCGACAGAATGGAGCGCAGCGATTCGAGGGCATTGGCGCGCTGGCGACTCGAGCGACTCGCGCAGTCGCGCGGACGCGGATAGTCGCGCTCCGCCTCGGACTCGTGGATCGCGTGCAGGACCTCGACGTCGGCCTGGAGCCGACGGGCCCAATGGATCGCGAGGCGAAGCGCCTGCTCGGAGGCCGGTGAAAAATCGGTCGCGAGCAGGATCCGATGGATGCGCAGGCTCGCCGCGTGCTCGCTCTCCTTCACGAGCATCAGCGGGATCTGCGCGGAATGAAGCGCCCGGTCTGCGACGCTCCCGAGGAAGACCCGGTCGAATCCCCGGAACCCGTGCATGCCCATGACGACGAGCCGCACGTCCGCGGCATGGGCGTGGCGCCCGATCAGCTCGACGGGATCCTCGTCCTCGACCACCGCCGAGATCGGGGCGCCGAGACTCTCGAGGTCTGCCCGCCAGCTCTCGAGCTCGTGTCGCGGAGATTTCGGCGGCGTGTCGGCCGCCTCGTCGTCCTCCGACGCGAGCTCCTCGACTCGGGTCACGACGCCGTGGAGCAGGCGGACCCGTGCGTCCCACGCACGAGCGATCTCGCAGGCCCGAACCGCCGCAGCCCGGGCATGGGGCGAAAAATCGACCGGAACGAGGACCGTGCTGCCGTCATCCATGGCGTTCGCTCCGGCGCGCCCCGGGACCGCCGAAACCGCGTCCGTCGAGGGCGTCGCTCGAACGGGGGCCGCTCAATCCTTTCCGGCACCGGTTCCCGGACCGACGTCGGCGATCTCTGCTCGGGGACCCGAGCCCTTCCAGACCTCGCGCGCGCGCCGCAGCAGGCGCCGCGCCCATTCGAACTCGAGCGCGAGCACCGCGAGCCCGATCGGAATCACGACGAACGCCGGCCCCGGCAGGACCAGCAGCATCAGTCCCCCCAGCAGGATCGTGGAGCCGACGACCGTCACGACGAATCGCCGGACGCTCCGGAGCCCTCGCCGCAACAAACGATCCAGGATCGGCACTCGCATGGCTCCCGGGGCGAAGAGCGGGCCGCCCCGGCGCCGATCGTACCGGAGGCGTGCGGACCGGCCGAACGGCCGGCACGGTCCGCGCGATGGCGCTCGAGCCGCTCACCACCCGCCCATCACGATCATCAGGACGATGACCCCGACCACACCCGCCATCACCACGGCGAACAAGCGCTGCGCGAGCTGCTCTCCGGTCGGCGGTACCCATTCATCGTGATGCTGCTCGTGTCCCAGGACGGATCCGGCCATGGTTTTCGACTCCTCATTCTGCGGTTGGATCGAGCCCGCGCTCTCGTCGGGCCCCGATTGCCGATCCTGTTTCGCAATCGACGTGCCATGGGCTGGAGGCGTCTGCATCGCCGCGGGGCGCGAGGAGTCGCCCCCGGGCGGGACAATCGGGCCCGGACTGTGACGATTCGCCTCGGCCGACCCGGGCGGGGGCCGACAGACGGGCGTGTCGTCGTGGCACGCCCGTTGCAGTTTCGACACTTGGGGAGAAGCGGGGTCGTGTCGGTATGCTGCGGGCGGGCGAGGCGTCGGCGAGCCGGAGAGGGCGTCGGCGACCCCGGCTCGGAGTGCCGCGTCGAGCTGCCTCGCCGCGTCGGATTCGGGTTCTCAGCGATTCATGTTCTGATCTAAGGGGGGATCATCATTGGCGGTCATTCGTACGGTTCGGCGGCTCTTCTTCGCGACGCTCGTCGCGGGACTCTCTCTCTCGGGGCCTCTCGCCGAGACTTCTCGGGCTCAGTCCACGCCCGCGGCGGTGGAAGATCCCCGGCCGACGATGCGTGAGGTCTTCGAGCAGATGAAGATCCTGATCCCCCTGTCGCTCGACGAGGCGACCTGGGCCGATCCCGAGGCCCAGCCCCGGATCAAGGGCGCCCTGGATCGGCTCGAGAACGCTGCGAGCGTTCTCGAGATCCACGGGCGCAATCGCGAGGCCGGCTTCAACGAGCTCGCGCTCAACCTCGAGCGGGACCTGCGTGAGGTCCGCGAGCACTATCGGATCGGCGCATTCGAAGAGGCGCGCTTCTTCCTGACGGGCAGCCTGCAGTCCTGCGTCGCCTGCCACGTGCGATTGCCCTCGGAGCGGACCTTCGCCTTCGCAGACCAGCTGGTCGGACAGGTCGAGATCCAGGCCCTCGATCCGCGCGAGCGCGCCTGGCTCTACGTCACGGTCCGCCGCTTCGACTCCGCCCTCGCCTCCTGGGAAGCGCTCATGGCGGATCCCAAGCTCACGCCGGCCGAGCTCGACGCGGGCGGGGTGCTGGTCGACTACCTGAACGTCGCCCTGCGCGTCCGCACGGACATTCCGCGCGCGAAGAAGGCGCTCGCATCGCTCGCGGCCCGCAAGGACATCCCCGTCTACCTGTCGGAACGCATCGCGAGCTGGCGCGGCGCGCTCGACCGGCTCGACCCGGCGACCTTCCGACCCAACGCGCCGAAGGCGCTGGAGCACGGCGCCGCCCTCGCCATCGAG
>JBIPOQ010000126.1:0-8854 GCA_044379055.1 Myxococcota bacterium | reverse complement strand
GGCGCCTTTATCGTCAAGACGAGACTTCCGGAGCCGGAATTCTCCGGGTCGGCCCGGGTCACGCTCTCGAAGCTCACCTCCGTCGATGCCCGGGACGCGAACCGGTATTCGTTCGAGACGGCGATGAACGCGCCGATCTACGACGAGATCGTCACGGCGCGCCTCGCAGCGCGCTACAACCACGAGAATCCGTTCTGGGAGAACCGCTGCGCGAACCGGACGCCCATCGACCAGCGGCCCCGCTTCCCGGCCGCAGGGAGCTCTCTCTGCGGGGAGCAGGTCCGGGCGGGCGCGCAGAGCGAGGTCAACCCGTTCCTCTCGCGCTATCTCGGCGAGATCGACGATTTCGGGTTCCGGGGAACCCTCCGCGTCGAGCCGACGGACAGCCCGGTCGATTTCGTGATCCGCGTCGAGACGTCGCGCCTGAATCGCGACTCGACGAACGGCCAGGCCATCGGCACGGGCCAGGGCTTTCTCGGACAGGCGAGCCAGCTCGGGTACCGGGATCCCGACCTCCTGAACAGGAACAACGCGATCATCGCGCGGCTTCGTGCCCAGGATCCCTCGCTGACGGCGGTCCAGGCGCGCAATCTGGCGCGCCCGATCCTCGAGAAGGAGGTGCGCAAGCGCCCCCTCGATCGCGGTCCGTTCGCCGGCAACATCAATCAGCCGGGCCAGACGATCCTGGCGACCCACTCCGTCTCGACGACGACGCTCGTCGAATACGACGAAGCGACGACGACCTTCAATCTGGGCTTTCTCGACTACCGGAAGTCCGAATACCGCGACACCGACCTGACGCCCAATCAGCGTTTCGATGGCGCGGACGACGATCAGTCCTTCCAGCTCTACGGCGATCTCTCGGTCGAAGGCGAGAACATCGGATCCGTCCCCATCACCTGGAGCACCGGGCTCTATTCGATCTACGAGAAGCTCGAGGCGCGAACGAAGCAGTCGATCGGAGGAGGCCTCTCGGGCGGCGGTCCGCTCATCGATCGCGACATCACGCAGGAGATCTACGGCTACGGCGTCTTCGGCGAGGCGGCGTACGACATCGCCGAGGCCTTCACGCTCAGCGCCGGCTTCCGATACAACTACGAGCGCAAGGATTTCGCCGTCCGGCAGCTGACGCAGAACAACATTGCCCTCGGCGGCCCGCCGATCCTGGTTCCCCAGCGCGAGGCCTCCCAGAATCAGCGGGCCTGGGACGGATTCACGGGCTTCGTCAACCTCGAGTATCGCTTCACGGAAGACATCTCGAGCTACGCCCGGTACACCCGCGGATTCAAGGCCGGCCATTTCAATCCGAGCAACGCAGCGACCGCCAAGGTCCCGGGCTCCGGCTTCGTCGATCCGGAGTCGATCGATTCGTTCGAGTTCGGAAGCGCCGGGGCGTTCTTCTCGGACCGGGTTCGCATGAGTGCGAACTACTTCTTCTACAACTACCGGGATCTCCAGGTCTTCCGGGTCACCCAGAGCATCCGCGGCTTCGCGCGCGAGGTGCAGAGCGCCGAGCAGGCGCGCAACATGGGCATCGAGGTCGACCTCAACCTCCGGCCCCTCGAAGGCTGGGCTCCGGAGGTCATGGATGGGCTCGACATCTCCCTTCGAGGAAGTTGGCTGCAGGCGAAATTCGTCGAGTTCACCGTCCTCGAGCCGCGCTTGATCGGCACGACGACGCTCGGCATCCCGATCGATTTCTCCGGCAATACCCTCCTCAACTCGCCGGAGCTCCAGCTGACGGGCATCTTCACGTGGCCGGTGGAGTTCGAGCGCTGGGGTCGATTCACGCCCCAGTACGACTTCACCTGGACCGACGACGTCCCCTACGACCCGAACGAAGGCAAGGGCGAGCCGGACATCTTCGGCAAGAGCCGATTCCCGGCCTACACGGTCGGCGCCCGCGCCTACATCCTGCACAACATCCGGTTGTCCTGGGCGCCGCCGAACGACTCCGGTCTCGAGGTCTCGGGCTGGTGTCGGAACGTGGAGGATCGGCGCTACAAGACGTTCGCCGTCGACCTCTCCGGCATCGAGCAGCTGCAGCTGACGTACGTCGGCGAGCCCCGCGTGTGCGGCGCCGACTTCCGATTCAGCTGGTAGCGCTTCAGGGCAGCTGGTAGCCGAGAGCTCGGAGCTGATCGAGCTGCATCTGGTCGAGCTCGATGGTCTCGGTCTGATAGGCCGAGGTCTCGCCGAGGACTTCGACGGCCTTCGCGCGCATCTGCTCGACGATCTCCGGCTTCGCGGCCAGCTGGTTCGTACGCATGCCGTCCTCGCGGGAGAGCAGAACCTCGAACTTCTGGCCATTGAGGCCCGTTCCGGCCACGTAGCGATGATCGCCTTCGACGATGCTGACGGCCGGCATCCGCTTGCCGCCCGGAGTTCCCCAGTTCTCGTCGAGGTAGGCGATCGTCGACTCTTCGCGGGCCGGCGGCGTCTCGCCGCGCGCGATGGCCATGATCTCTTCGAAGCGGGAACGGCCGTCGATCTCGCCCGAGGGCAGGGGAAGGCCCATCAGCTCGAGCAGGGTCGGCCAGACGTCCATGTTGCTGGTTTGCATCGGCAGGACGACTTCTCGCTCGAGCGCGAAGGGCAGAGAAATGATGACCGGGGTCTCGGTCGTCTCCGGGAAGACCTCGCGGGCATGGCCTTCGTATCCCCGCTCGCCGAAGGCCTCTCCATGGTCGGAGAGGACGACCACGATCGTATTGTCGAGGAAGCCTCGCTCCGCGAGGTAGTCGTAGAGCGTCGAGACGACCCAGTCCTCGCGGAGGACCGAGTTGTCGTAGATGTCCGATACGCCGTTGCCGAAGAGCGCGGACTCCTGGTCGTAGGTGTATTCGTGGACGTCCATGAAATGGAGATAGAGGAACCAGCGCGAGGACTCGCCGTGGATCCGGAGGAACTCCTTCGCGTCGAGGACGACGCTCTCGTCGTTGCCGTGGGCACCGGCGTTGGGGCGCATGCGCTGGATCTGGGGGTTGACCCGCCCGGAGAGCGGCTTGTAGTACTTCTCGAATCCCTGCTGGAAGTTGAAGGAGGGGTTGACCCAGCCGTTGCGGTAGAGACCGACGGTCTTGAATCCCGCCTTCGCCAGGATCTCGGCGGGCATCTCGACCTGATCCGAGATCGTCTCGTCGAAGCGCGTGATCCCGACGCGCAGCGGCGTCTGGCTCGACCACATCGAAGCCATGGAGGCCTTGGTCCACGACGACTGCGAGAGGTTCCGTCCGAAACGGATGCCCGTCGACGAGAGCTTCGAGAGGAAGGGGGTCGTGTCTCTCGAATAGCCGTAGGCGCTCATGCGCTCGGCGCGCAGGGTGTCGATCAGGATGAAGAGGACGTTCGTGTCCTCCCGGCTGGCCAGGGCCTCGAGCTCGGCGACACCGCCCTTCGGTCGGGTGAGCACCGCGTCGGGCGCGAGCTCCACCGTCCAGTAGGCGTAGGCGCCGACGGCGGCGAGGGCGAGGACGGCGAGCGGCCAGGGAGATCGGTTCTTTCGGGTGTTCATGTCGGGCGCGAAACTATCGAATCCGCCCCGGCGAGGAAACCGGGGCGCGCAGGCGGAGCCTGCTAATGTCCCGGCCATGATTTTTCCCCAGCATCCGTTCGTCCCGAAGTCCCGACTCGAGCTCCGATCGTTCGCGCCGCCGTCGCGCGGGCGCGGCTCGGTTTCCAGGATCGGCGAGGCGCTCGTCGGGCTCCTTTTCGGACTGGTCCTGCTGTCTGGATGCTCCGCGTCGGTCGAGTCCCGCCTCGACGAGGCGCGAGAGCTCCAGGCCGAGGGGAAGATGGACGAGTCGATTCCGATCCTGATCGAGCTGATCGAGTCGGGCGAGCGGGACGGCGAGATCCTCTACCGCTACGGCCGCGCCCTCTCGCTGACTGGTCGGGAGGAGCGATCGGTCTGGGCGCTCGACGCGGCGCGGGACGATCCGGAGTGGTTCGTCCGAGCGAGTCAGCAGCTCGCGATCGACGCGCATCGCGGCGGCAACTACGAATTCGCGCTCGAGGTCTTCGAGCGGCTCCATGCGGAGGCGCCGGAGGAGGGCAAGGAGGACCTGATGGGCCTCCTCCTCGAAGCCCGGATCCTGCTCGACAGCCGTGACAAATACGAGAGGGCCCTGACGCTCCTCGAGGACATCATCGACCGCTTCCCCGAGGAGGAGACCGCGATCCGGATGAAGGCCGTCGCGCTGCTCGGCCTCAAGCGGCCCGACGAGGCCTACGAGCTGCTGCGCTCCTCGGGCGTCGCGCCGAAGGATCCTTCGACGACGGACGAGGTGGCCGGCGGGGAGGGGGGCGATTCGAAGTCGGACGCCGAGAAGGATCGGCCGGTGCCCGGGGAGGGCGAGGACGCAGACGCGGTCGCGCAGGGCGAGGCGAAGCCGGACGCAGGGGAGTCGGATCTCTACCTGGAGTTCGAGGACGACGCGCGCGAGGCCTACTGGTGCACGGTGCGTGCTTCGTTCAAGCGAGAGGCCGGCGAGATCGAGGAGGCGACGAAGATCGCCGACGAATGCCTCGAGAAGTGGCCGAACTCGAACGAGCTGATCTCCGAATCCATCAAGCTCTACACCGGTCTCGGCCGCGTCGATCGCATCGAGGAGATCCTTCGAAAGGCCTACGAGAAGAGCCCCGAAGACGCCGATATCCGCGCCGCGCTGATCCAGTTCCTGGTGCAGGTCGACCGCAAGACGGAGGTCGAGCAGGTCCTGCGCGGGGCGATCGACGCCGCCGTCGCCGAGGGGCGAGGCCAATCGGTCGAGACGGCCTCGCTCTGGGTGGATCTCGCCGGTCATCTGATGGGATGGGATCGCGTCGGCGAGGCGCTCGTCGCTTTCGACGCCGCGAACGACATCATCGGCGATGCGGCTTCGCCCGAGCTCCTGCTGCGCGAGGCGGAAGCGTTGATTCGCGCCAAGGAGTTCGACGCCGCCTCGAAGATGGCGGACAAGACGCCGGTCGAGATCCATCGCCTCATGTTGAAGGGGCGGATCGCCTTCGAGCGCGGGGAGTACCGGCAGGCCTTCGACCAGCTCGGCGAAGCCGGACTCCAGTGGCCCGACAACGCGCCGATCCGGTACTACCGGGCGCGGGCGGCGGAAGGCATCGGCGAGTTCGACGCGGCGATCGAGGAATACCGCCACGCGATCCGCTCGGACAGCACGATGGCCGCGGCGCGGGAGCGACTCGCCCGCCTCCATCTCGCCGAGGGAAACGTGCGCGAGGCGGCGGCGATCCTCAGCTTCCAATCGCCGCGCAAGCCGTCGACGCCGTCGACCGCGATGCGAATCCTGATGGTCGAGGTCGAGACGCGGCGAGGGACGGAGCCCGATCTGAACATTCCGCCGGATGCCGAGTACCCGTTGGAACGGATCCGCCGGGAGGTGATCCAGAGCATCGCGCGGGGCATCCGGAAGCGGATGAATGCCAAGGTGGCCGCGGGTGCGCTCGCGGAGTTCGGGAAGACCGCCGTTCCGGAGCTGCAGGGAACGCTCCTGCGAGAGCAGGTTCCCCTGCTGATCGAGCAGGGCGAGGTCGATCACGCGGTCGCCGAGGCGCGAGCTGGCGCCAAGGCCCGGCCGGACGACTTCGATACCCGCGTGGCCCTCGCGCGTGCGCTCATCGCGAAGGGCGACGCGCTCGACGAGGCCGGAAAGCTCCTCGAGGCGGCGATCCAGGCGCAGCCCGAGGATCCGGAGCCGATCATCCTGCTCGGGGATCTCGAGGCGAAGCGCGGGGCGCAGGCCAAGGCCGACGACGCCTACGATCGCGCGCTCCGGGTGTCGCCGGACAGCTGGTCGGCGATGGGCCCCCGGGTCCAGAGTCTGCTGGCGGCCGGCCAGCGAGCCGAAGCGATCGAGCGGCTCGAGGTCTTCGTCGACCGCGACGCGCCCTACGAGGGCCGCGGGGCCCTCGAGCTCGCCCGCCTGCTCCCGAACGAGGCCGACACGCTCGAGCGTCGGACGAAGCTCGCCCGTCAGGCCGTCCGGTTCGGCGGCGGCGATGCCGCGCTCGCGCTGCTGGCCGAGCTCGATCCCGAGGCGGCCGAGGCGATCTCGACGCTGGCCCTTCCGCCGGCGCCCGAGACGCCTGAGGCTCAGGACACCGGGACGGTCGAAGGTGCCGTCGACGCGAAGGGCACGGCCGGCCCGAAGACCGACGAGGCCGCCCTTCCTGCGAAGGGCGGCCCCGGAAAGAGCTGAGACGCCGCGGCGACCGGGGGCTCCCTACGGCGCTGCGGCCAGCGCCGCGTCGATTCGCTTCTGCTCGTCCGCAGGGAGCTGGTCGACGAACTCGATCTGGGTCCCGAGCAGATCGGAATGCTCCGCGAGCCAGAGCTCGGCCGCCTCCGGCTCGACCCGCTTCCAGCGCTGCAGGGTCCAGAGATACTGCCGCTGGCGCTGCTCGGCATCGGCGACGCGCGCCACGGCTTCGAGCACTGCGTTCCAGTCGGGACGATACTGGCGGCTGGTCACGTGGTGCGCGATCGCGCGGATGCGAATCACGTCGACCCAGGGATCCGTCGAATCCGTATCGAGCCACTTCTCGACGTCGGTCTCGTGCTCGTTCAGCCAGATGCGGGCGACGTCGTTCGTCGCGCGAAGTCGCTCCGCGGGCTCGGCGACCTGTTGGGCGAAGAGCCATTCCATCGCGGCGCGGGGATCGCGGTGGGCCCAGCCGCGGGCGATCCGCGCGACGAAGGTTCGGACGTCGACGCCCTTCTCGCGGGCGATCTCCAGCCATTCGACGGCGAGCTGGGGCTCCTGGCTCGCCACGATCTTGAGACCGCTCGCGAGCATCAGCCGCTGCTGGTCGGGCGGGAAGGGCGCCGTCTGGGTCCATTCGAGGGCCTCGCGCCGTCCGTCGCGCAGGATCTTCATGCGCATGTAGGCGCCGAGCGCGGTGACCTTGGAATTCATGTCGAGGCCCTCGATGAAGGCCTCCAGGCCGGGATTGCCGGACTCGAACCAGCCGACGACCAGCGGATCGAGGTATTCCGCATGCAGGCCGTGACTGTCGAGCGTTCGTCCCGCGAGCCAGCCCGAGTCCATCGCCGCCTGGGGATCGGTCCGGCCCCACATCCGCAGGACCTCCGCGACGACCCGGGGATGGTCGAGTCGAAGCTCCTCCTCGCAGTAGGCGATCGCGGCGTTCGGATCGAAGCGCGACCACCAGCTCGCGAAGAGCGTGTATTCGAGGTCGCCCCAGGCGAGCGGCGCCGCCTCGATCGTCGCGCGCACGTCGTCGAGCGCCGAAGGCGGAGTCGCCGCGAGGATCTCGGCGACGCGGCGGGCGCGCTCGAGCGGATCGCGGTGGGCGAGCGCCTGCTCGAGGGTCGCGTCGGGGGCCAGCGGCTCGCCGAGGAGCGCGACCAGAGCCGGATTGGCGTCGGCTGCCGCGGGCGTCGATTCCGGGGCTCCCGGGTCGTTGCACCCCAGCCAGCCCGCGGCGGTGAGCGCGATCAGTGCCGAGCCGAGACGGCCGGCCGGGCGGGGGCGATCCTGATTCGAGATCCGCATCGTCGATGAGCTCCTTTTCGTGGCCTTCTCTCGTGTCGCTTGGCTGTTTCGTCTTCGTCGTTCGTTCGGATCGGTCGCGGGCTCCGGGGAGGCCTGGAGGGCCCCGACGAGGGGAGCCCCGGCGATCCGGGGAACCCGCATGTCATCGGCCGGGGGGCCCGTCGACGCGCGCGGATTCTGCTCGGTCGCGCTGCGTACGTCGAGGGTTTCGGGGCAGCCTGGGCCGCCAGACCCAGCGGGCAGCTCTCGGGCGGGGGTTGGCTGGGGCGGGCCCAATCGAGCGCATGCACGCAGGGGCCTCCCCCTCGGGAACCGACTGCGGGTCAGGGCGAAATTGACCCAAAAAAACTCCCCAGGTCACATCTCGATCATGATAAGGTGCGCCTCGAGCTGGAGGTTCCTGTTTCTGCGGGTGGGTGCCTTTGAATCGGTTTCCCACCAAGGATGGATGGCTGAGAGTTCGGCGGGGATAGACCTCGATCGATCGCCATCGATGACCGGCTGTTCGTTCCTCGAGCCCATTCTGAAACCAAAGGAGTTCTTGATGTCGAAATTCTTGCGAGCCGCACTCGTGGTGGCAACGGTGGGCATGGCCGCTTCGGCGAGCCAGGCGCAGACCGTGGCCATGTACGGTGAGTACCACGAGTCCAACGGGATCATCGTCAATATCCCGCAGAACCCGCCGATCGTGCCCTGCGTTCCGCCGCCGCTGCTGGTCGCGCCGCCGTCCCACCAGACGGTGGGTGGTCTCATGACCTTCCAGCACATCGACCTTCGCCCGACCGGCGTGAACGATGCGCGCTGCCATACCCGTGAGCAGCACATCAACTTCACGACGATGCAGCCCGGCGTGTTCAATCAGCCGCAGGTCGGCAATCGGGGCGCTCGGACCGCGATGGCCGGACTCAACGTCGGCGATCCGTTCACGATCCCGCCCTTCGCCTTCGAGCAGAACCTCGGTCTGCAGGTCGGCATCGTTCTCCAGAACGTGACCCGCCAGCTCGACACGGGCTTCATCGCTGCGATGCCGGGCATCGACCGCATCGGCCCGAACCCGGGACCGCTCCCGGCCGGGTCGTACACGATCAAGACCGCGATGAACCTCATCCCGGCTCCGGCGCTGACCCGCATGTTCTCCGCCGGCAACTGGAATGCCGTCGGTAACGGCCACAACAACGGCAAGCCGGGCGGCGCCTTCCTCGCCCGCGCGGCCGCCGACACGACCCACTTCAACACCGCCAACGGCGGCAACGAGCAGATCGAGGTCCGCTACCGCTCGGGTCCGAACGACTTCGGTGGCACGATGGCGCTGCTCCTCGACGGCT
>JBIPOQ010000125.1:0-8859 GCA_044379055.1 Myxococcota bacterium | reverse complement strand
GGCCCCCCGGGGCCCCCTCCGCCGCAGGAGCTGCGAGACCGCGATGGCGATTCCGACCATCATGGGAACCGAGATCGAGTTCGGGATCATGGTCAAGAACGACCCTGATTTCGATCCCATCTCGTCCTGCGTGTTGATCGTCAATGCCTATCGCGAGGATCCCGAGGGCCGGATCCTCTGGGACTACGATCAGGAGAATCCGCTCGCCGATGCGCGCGGATTCCAGGTCGAGGGCGAGAAGTACACGCCCAACCAGCAGGAGAACATCGCCCGCAACAAGACGCTGATCAACGGCGCCCGGTACTACGTCGACCATGCCCACCCCGAGTACTCGAGCCCCGAGGTGACGAACGCGCGAGACATCGTCATCCACGAGAAGGCCGGCGAGCGGATCGTGGAGATGAGCCGTCGCGAGGCGAACACGCTGCTGCCCGAAGGCGCGGAGATGCTCGTCTACAAGAACAACAGCGACCGCAAAGGCAACAGCTACGGCTGCCACGAGAACTACCTGATGGATCGACGCACGTCGTTCAAGCAGGTCGTCGAGCCCCTGCTGCCCTTCTTCGCGACCCGCCAGATCTGGTGTGGGGCGGGCAAGGTCGGCAGCGAGAATCGTGGACACCCCTGCGCCTATCAGATCTCCCAGCGCGCGGATTTCTTCGAGACCGAGGTCGCCCTCGATACGATGGTGAAGCGGCCGATCGTGAACACCCGCGACGAGCCCCATGCCGATCGCGAGAAGTACCGCCGGCTCCACGTCATCGTCGGCGACTCGAACATGTCGGAGTACACGATCTATCTGCGCAACGGCGTGACCGCGCTGCTGCTCTCGATGATCGAGGATGGCGCCGTCACCAGGGACCTCTCGCTCCGTGATCCGGTCCGGGCGATCCGGGACGTCTCGCACGACCCGTCCCTGCGCGCGCGCGTCCCGATGGACGACGGGACGCAGCGCACGGCGCTCGAGATCCAGAACGACTTCCTCGAGATGGTGCTCGCGTACACGTCCTCGCGCTCGCTCGATCCGATCCAGAAGGACGTGCTGCAGAAATGGCAGTTCGTTCTCGAGACGCTCGGTCGGGATCCGATGGCGCTCGACACGAAGATCGATTGGATCATGAAGAAGCGGCTGATCGAGGGCTACATGGGTCGCAAGAAGCTCGACTGGTCCGACTCGCAGATCCAGATGCTCGATCTCCAGTACCACGACCTGCGACCGGACAAGGGGCTCTATTTCCTGCTGGAGCGCCAGGGCAAGGCCGACCGGATCGTGACCGACGAAGAGATCCAGCATGCGATCCACCATCCGCCCACCGATACACGCGCCTATTTCCGGGGCGAGTGTCTGCGGCGGTATCCGGGCGAGGTCTTCGGCGTGAACTGGGACTCGATCTCGTTCGGGCTGGGGGACGACTCGATCAAGCGGGTGATGATGTCGGAGCCGCTCAAGGGGACGAAGCAGGTCGTGCAAGGACTGCTCGAGCGATCGCGCACCGCGGCCCAGCTGCTGGAGAACATGCAATCCTGAGGACGCACCCTCCTCGGGCCCGGGACGCTTCGGGCCCCGGGAAGCTTCCGGTCTCGGAAAACGAGGCCTTTGCCATTCGGACCCGGCGGTTCTCGCAGCCGGGTCGGAGGACGAGACGATGACGACGATTTCGAAGAGCATCTCGACGGACATCTCGAGGGGCGAGGCGCGTGCGCGGCTCGAGCCGGGTGCGGATCCGATGCCGTTCTACATGGCTTCTGCGGGCGAGCAGAAGCAGAAGCAGAAGGGCGGCGGCGGCGACGAAGGCGGCGGCAAGGGCGAGGGCGGTCAGAAGCTCGCCGAGAAGGGCGAGGAGCTGAAGGAGGAGATGGACAATCTCCTCGACGAGATCGACGCCGTGCTCGAAGAGAATGCCGAGGAGTTCGTCAAGAACTACGTCCAGCGCGGCGGCGAATGATCCGATCCGATCGAGACTTCTAGGTCGTCTGCGACGGGCCGGGGGTGGCCCATGCCGACGACTCGCCGTTCTCAGGCGATCGCGCGTTTTCTGAGGGGGAAACAGTGCTGGTTCGAGGCAGCTATCAGGGCTCCAGCTTTTTCGAGCTTCTTCAGATCGACTACCGACATCTCATGCCCGACCTCGCCGCCTGGGGGCGGAGTCTCGCGGACTCCGTTCCGCACGGGACCACGGTCCTCGCGATGCGTTTCGCGAACGGGGTCCTCGTCGCAGGCGATCGGCTGGCGACGGCGGGGCACGCCGTCGCTTCGCGAGACGTCGTCAAGGTCTTCGAGACGGATCCGTATTCGCTGATGGCGATCTCGGGGGCGGCAGGGCCGTGCATCGAGATGGCGCGCATCCTCTCGGTCGAGCTCGAGCACTACGAGAAGATCGAGGGCGAGGGGCTCGAGCTCGAAGGCAAGGCCAACAAGCTCTCCCAGATGATCCGGGCGAACCTGCCGGCGGCGATGCAGGGCCTCGCCGTCGTGCCGCTCTTCGGCGGCTACGACACGCGCCGGAAGATCGGTCGTCTCTGGAAGTTCGACATCACCGGCGGCCGCTACGAGGAGGCCGAGTTCGACGCGACGGGCTCGGGGGGGCTCTACGCCCGGGAGTCCTTGAAGGGCGGCTGGACGCGGAACCTCGGTCGGGAGGAGGCCGTCAAGGTCGCCGTGGCCGCGCTGACGGCGGCGGCCGACGAGGACCGGGCGACCGGCGGAGTCGATCTCGAGCGCGGGATCTATCCGATCATCAAGATGTGTACCGCGACCGGCCATGCCGACGCGACGGAAGCCGAGATCGCGGCGTGCTACCGCGAGATCCTCGCGGCGCGTGCGGCAGGAGGGAATCGCTGATGTCCATGCCGTTCTACGTCTCGCCCGAACAGGTGATGGCCGACAAGGCCGAGTTCGCGCGCAAGGGCATCGCGCGCGGCAAGTCCATCGTCGCCCTCGAGTTCCAGGGCGGGATCCTGCTGATGGCGGAGAACTCGACCTCGCTCTCGAAGGTCGGCGAGATCTACGATCGCCTGGCCTTCGCCGGGGTCGGCAAGTTCAGCGAGTTCGACCAGCTCCGGAAGGTCGGTGTCCGGTTCGCGGACACCAAGGGCTACGCCTACAGCCGCGAGGACGTGCGGGGCAAGGGCATGGCCAATGCCTTCTCCCAGGTCATGGGCGAAGTGTTCACGCGGGAGATCAAGCCGCTCGAGGTCGAGATCATCGTGGCCGAGGTCGGAGACGATCGATACGAGGACCATCGCTCGAACTCCCTCTACCGCATCAAGTACGACGGCTTCATCAGCGATCACAAGGGATTCTGCGTGATCGGGGGCAAGGTCGAAGAGGTCGAGTCGGTCTTGAAGAACGACTATCGGCCGAACATGCCCGCGGGGGATGCGGCGCGATTGGGACGGCGGGCGCTGAACGCCGGGGCAGAGCGGAGCTCGGAGCTGGGCGCGTCGAGCCTGGAGGTGTGCCTCCTCGACCGCAGTCGGAGCGGTCGCAAGTTCTGCCGCCTTTCTACCGATGAAGTTCAAGGTATGCTCGACAGCTGAGACCGGAGGCAGCTCGCATCCGGCCCTGCGTCGATCACGTGGTCAGGCGGCTTTGTGCAGAAGCGCATCTACGGCATCGAGACCGAGTACGGGATCATCTTCACTCCCGAGGGTCGCAAGACCCTTCCGGTCGAGAAGGCGATCCGCTTCCTGTTCGAGAAGCTGATCACGACCGAGCATTTCCTGAACGTCTTCCTCGAGAACGGCGCTCGTTTCTATCAGGACACGGGCTGCCATCCCGAGTACGCGACCCCCGAGTGTGCTTCGCCGGGCCAGCTGATCATCTTCGACAAGGCCGGTGAGCGGATCCTCGAAGACCTCCAGGTCTACGCCGAGGAGAAGATCCGCGAGGAGCGGATCGGCGGTCGCCTGTCGATCTTCAAGAACAACACCGACTTCGTGGGCAACAGCTACGGCTGCCACGAGAACTATCTCGTCGACCGCGACGTCGACTTCTACTACCTCGCCGAGCAGCTGATCCCGTTCCTCGTGACCCGTCAGATCTACACGGGCGCGGGCAAGGTCTTCCAGACCCAGGACGGCATCCACTACTGCGTTTCCCAGCGTGCCCAGCACATCTATCAGAAGATCTCGGGCACGACGACGAACGATCGCTCGATCATCAATACCCGCGACGAGCCCCACGCCGACCGCGAGAAGTATCGACGTCTCCACGTCATCGTCGGCGACTCGAACATGAGCGAGTACACGAACTTCATCAAGGTCGGGACCTGCTCCGTCGTCCTCCAGATGATCGAGGACAACTACATCAACAAGGACTTCACGCTCCGCAATCCCGTCAAGGCGATCAAGGACATCACCTACGACGCGACCTGCAAGCGGCGCCTGCGCCTCGACAACGGGCGCGAGTACAGCCCGATCGAGATCCAGCGCGAATACTGCGAGATGGCCCAGAAGTACATCGAGCAGTACCCCGTGACCGACGATCACAAGAAGGCCGTCTACATGTGGCAGCACGTGCTCGACTGCCTCGACACGGATCCCGACAAGCTCGATCGCCAGATCGACTGGGTGATCAAGCGACGGCTGATCCAGTCCTGGGTCGACAAGCACAAGACGACCTGGACCGATCCGCGGGTCCTGATGCTCGATCTCCAGTACCACGACATCCGCCGCGAGCGGAGCCTGTACTACCTGCTCGAGCGAAAGGGCCAGGTCGAGCGGCTCTTCACCGACGAGGAGGTCGACGCGGCGAAGTCGACTCCGCCGCAGGACACGCGCGCGCGCATGCGCGGCGAGTTCATCAAGCTCGCCCGGGAGAACTCGATCCAGTACGACCTCGACTGGTCGAACATCCGGCTCGGCAACCTCTTGAACGTGCGCGTGATCTGCAACAATCCGTTCGAGACGGATACGGAGAAGGTCGCAGAGCTCGTGCGCACGATCCAGAAGACGAATCTCCGCAAGACGAGCCTCTCGAAGCTGGTGATCCAGTCCTAGCTCGCAGAGGCCGTTCGGAGGCGAAGGTCCAAGCTCATGGCGCTCGATTCCAATTCGCCCGGTGACGAACGGGGTACGGCGGCCGGCTCGGACCGCGCGGCGGCGGCCGGCTTGAAGCTGGTGGGCGAGCGGGGCTCGGCATCCGGGGCCGCGGGATCCGCGGCGAACACGGTCCGGCCGGGTTTGGCGGCAGGAACCGGCGCGGAGGCAGGCGCCGCGGCTTCGACGGCGCAGGGCAGCGGCCGCAAGTCGGGCCGGCAGCTTCCGCTCTGGCTCTTCGTCGCGCTCTTCGTCGTGTTCCTGGTCGCGTTCGGTTACCAGACCCACCACGCGGGTCGCCTGGAGTCCGAGGTCGCCCGCCTCGAGGCCTCCCTGGCGAAGGCCCAGACCCGGCTCGAGTCCCATCGCACACACCTCCTCGAGATCCGCGGCGGCGTCCATGATCTGTCGACCCGTCTCGAGGGGCTTCGCGCCCTGATCGACCGCGATCCGACGGTCGAGGCAGGGCAGGGCGCCCCGCCCGCGGACACCGCCTCGCCCGCAGAGCCCTGACACTTTCTCCGGATTCTCGAAGCGCTCCGGATTCTCGAAGAGCTCCGGATTCTCCAGGATCTCCGGATTCTCCTGATCCGCCGGCGCATCGCCGCACGCCGCCGCCGGAGCGCGATCGGGAGTCTCGCCGCGCGCGCTCGCCCGTTCGCGGAATCGACGTCCGCCCGGTTCGTGACCCGATTCACCGGCAAGGGATTCGATTTCCCCGCGCGATCCCCGAATTTGCCTCAACCCCTGCGCATTCATGCCGATTCAGTCTACGGGCGTCGCGTTGCCCCCCACGCATGCCGCCTCCTGGAGAATCGGATGATCTTCGATGCCCTGTTCGGAATGTTCTCCCACGATCTCGCGATCGATCTCGGCACCGCGAACACCCTCGTCTACAGCAAGGGCCGCGGGATCGTCTGCTCGGAGCCGAGCGTCGTCGCGGTGACGACGGATGGCTCGGGTCGCGGACATCGCGTGCGGGCCGTGGGTCACGCCGCGAAGGAGATGCTCGGCCGCACGCCCGGCAACATCGAGGCGGTCCGTCCGATCAAGGACGGCGTGATCGCCGACTTCGAGATCACCGAGGCGATGCTTCGTTATTTCATCCAGCGCGCCCACAACCGGCGCACGCTGGCCCGGCCGCGGATCGTGATCTGCGTCCCGCCCTGCATCACGAGCGTGGAGAAGCGCGCGGTCCGCGAGTCCGCGCTCTCGGCCGGCGCCCGTGAGGTCTTCCTGATCGAGGAGCCGATGGCGGCGGCGATCGGTGCGGGCCTCGACGTCACGGCGCCGACCGGCAACATGGTCGTCGACATCGGCGGCGGAACGACGGACGTCGCGGTCATCTCGCTGTCCGGCATCGTGACGTCGCGCTCGATCCGCATCGGCGGCGACAAGATGGACGAGGCGATCATCAACTACGTGAAGCGCAAGTACAACATGCTGATCGGCGAGCGGACCGCCGAGCTCGTCAAGATGACGATCGGGACCGCGTCGACCGAGACGAAGCGGACCGAGATGGAGATCAAGGGTCGCGACCTCGTCGCGGGGATTCCGAAGCTGGTGGTCACGTCGAGCGACGAGATGCGGGAGGCGCTGCTCGAGCCGATCCACGCGATCGTCGAGACGGTGCACCTGACGCTCGAGAAGACGCCGCCGGAGCTCGCGGCCGACATCGTCGACCGCGGCATCATGCTGGTCGGTGGCGGCTCGCTCCTGACCGACCTCGATCACCTGCTGCGCCAGGAGACGCGCCTGCCGATCCTGCGCAGCGAGGATCCCTATACCGCGGTCGTGCACGGCGCCGGGAAGGCCCTCGAGAACATCGCGCTCCTGCGCGAGGTCGCGATGACCTGAGGCGCGGTCTGCGCCTCGGATGGACCCTTCGACGCCGGCCTAGCGCCGGCGTCGCTGTTTCTGGAAGTGGACGACGGCCCGGGCGTGCTCGCCGTAGCTCCGGGAGAAGACGTGCGTGCCGTCGTTGCGGGACACGAAGAAGAGGAACGGCGAATCGGCCGGCTCGAGCACCGCGCGCATCGCTTCGCGACCCGGGCTCGCGATCGGTCCGGGCGGGAGCCCGGGAATCTGATAGGTGTTGTACGGGTTCTCGGCGTCTTCGAGATGGACGCGTCGAAGGTTTCCGTCGAACTCGGGGATGCCGTAGATCACCGTCGGATCCGTCTCGAGCCGCATGCCGCGCTTCATGCGATTGAGGAAGACCGCCGCGATGAGGGGGCGCTCCTCCGGAACGCCCGTCTCCTTCTCGACGATCGAGGCGAGCGTCACCAGCTCGCGCATCGAGAGCTCGTTCTCCGGAAGGGACGCGCGGAGCTCGCGATGGACTTCGCGAAACTCTTCGACCATCGCCTCGGCGATCTGCGGGGCCGGCAGGCCCTTCGCGAAGCGGTAGGTGTCGGGGAAGAGGTAGCCTTCGAGCGTCGGCCCCTCGATCGAGAGGCGCTTCGGGGATTCCGGGTCGAAGACGAAGCGCAGGAACGCTTCCCGGTCGGCGAGGCCCGCGACCGCGAGGCGGTCGGCGATCTCCTCCGCACGGATGCCTTCCGGGATCACGACCGCGTGGGTCCGCACGCGACCCGAGGCGAGGATCTCGGCGATCTCCTGCGTCGAGAGGTCGGGCGAGAGCGCGTACTCGCCGACCTTGAGGCGGGTCTCGAGCGACTGCAGACGGGCATGGGCTCGCAGGGCGAGGGCGCTCCGGATCAGGCCGCGCGCCTCGAGGGCCCGAGCGACGGCGCCGAGGCCCTCGCCGGCCGCGATCTCGAAATCGATCGGAGCGGCGGCCGTGCCCGGCGCCTGGACCGGGGACAGCGCGTATCGATAGGCGCCCGCGAGCGTCGCCCCGGCGGACAAGCAGGCCGCGAGCAGCAAGACCAGCGCCTGGCGCCAGGGCCGGCGCGGCGTCTCACTCTCTTTCGTCTTGGGGGCCGTCGTCGGCAACGGGCTTCTCCGCTTCGGGAATCGGGGGCCGGACCAGGGCCTGCGAGAGCTCGAGATAGGTGCGCAACAGGAGGGCTGCGGCCAGCTCATCGACGGCGCCCCGCCGCTGCTTGATGGCGCGGCTCCCCTTCGCGCTCTCGCGCAGGATCCGCTCGGCCTCGACCGATGTCCAGCGCTCGTCGAGGGTATCGACCGGGATTCCCGCCGTGTGGGCGAGGTCACCGGCGAAACGGATCGCGCTCTCGGCTTCCGGCCCCCGCCGGCCGTTCATGTGGAGCGGGACACCGACGACGGCGCGCTCGATCTGCCGCTCGCGGATCATCTCGCGCAGGGCAGCGAGATCGCGCTTGCGCCCCCGACTCTCGAGCACACCCGCCGGGAAGGCGAGCCGCGCCTCGGAATCCGAGACCGCGAGGCCGATTCGTTTGCTTCCCAGGTCGACGCCGAGCACTCGCACGCGGGCAGTGTAGCGGTCCCGCGATCGCGATTATGATCGGGCCATGAAGATCTACACGACCGCCCCCCTCGAAGACCCGCGCGCCGCGCGGCGCATGTACCCCGAGCTCGAGGAGATCGGCTACGACGGCGCCTTCAGCTTCGAAGCCAAGCACGATCCCTTCCTGCCCCTCGCCCTGGCCGCCGAGCACACGCGGCACCTCCGGCTCGGGACCGCCGTCGCGATCGCCTTCGCGCGCAACCCGATGAACCTGGCGAACCTGGCGTACGGTCTGCAGCTGATCTCGGAGGGGCGCTTCCTGCTGGGCCTCGGCTCACAGGTCGCACCGCACATCCGCAACCGCTTCAGCATGCCCTGGTCCGAGCCCGCGCGACGCATGCGCGAGCTGATCCTCGCGATCAAGG
>JBIPOQ010000124.1:0-8876 GCA_044379055.1 Myxococcota bacterium | reverse complement strand
GTCCGAGAGGGCGCCCTTGCGCCGGGCCAGATCGCGGGCCTTGCGGGCTGCCTCGCGAGCACGGGCCGTGTCGAGGATCTTCGCGACGATCGGTTTCGCGACGCGGGGGTTCTCCTCGAGGAACGTCGTCAGCTGCTGATAGACGATGCCTTCGACGATGCCGCGAACCTCGCTCGTGCCGAGCTTCGTCTTCGTCTGCCCCTCGAACTCGGGCTGCGGGATCTTCACCGAGATGACGGCGGTCAGACCTTCGCGGAGGTCGTCGCCCGAGACACTCGGCGCTTCGACCTTCGCGCCCTTGCCGGTCGCGCCCTTGGTCGTCGCCGCGATGTAGCGGTTGAAGGCCCGGGTCAGGGCCGTGCGGAATCCGATGAGGTGGGTGCCACCTTCGACCGTATTGATGTTGTTGGCGAAGGAGTAGACCGACTCGTTGTACGAATCGTTGTACTGCAGCGAGATCTCGGCCTCGACGTTCACCGTCCGGCCGTGGTCGTCGAAGGTCCGCGAGCCCGAGAGGTAGATCGGCTCTTCGTGGAGCGGCGCGCGCTTCTCGTTGAGATGTTCGACGAAGGAGTTGATGCCGCCCTGGTAGCAGAAGTCGTGGCTCTTTCCGGTCCGCTCGTCCTTGATCTGGATCCGGATGCCCGCGTTCAGGAACGACAGCTCGCGTAGCCGCTTCGAGAGCACGTCGAACGAGAACTCCGTCATCGAGAAGATCATCGGATCCGGCAGGAAGGAGACCTTGGTTCCCGTCTCCGTCGTCTCGCCGACGATCTCGAGGGGACCGGTGGGAACGCCGCGGGCGAAGGTCTGCTGGTGGATCTTGCCGACGCGCCGGATCTCGACGTCGAGTCGGACGGACAAGGCGTTGACCACCGAGATGCCGACGCCGTGCAGACCGCCCGAGACCTTGTACGAGTTCTCGTCGAATTTTCCCCCGGCGTGGAGGGTCGTCATGACGACCTCGGAGGCGGGGCGCTTCTCCGTCGGGTGCATGTCGGTCGGGATGCCGCGGCCGTTGTCGATGACCGTGACCCGGCCGTCGTTCTCGATGACGACCTGGATGTCCGAGCAGTAGCCGGCGAGGGCCTCGTCGATCGAGTTGTCGACGACTTCGTAGACCAGGTGGTGCAGCCCATCGGGACCGGTCGTCCCGATGTACATCGCAGGTCGTTTTCGCACCGGTTCGAGGCCTTCGAGGACCTCGATGGAGCTGGCGTCGTAGGTCACCGAGAAACTTTCTTCCCTGGCTCTTTCCGAGCCTTCGTGCGGGCGCTGCGTGATCGCCCCCGCGCTGGTCGGCCATGGTTTCCGGTCCTGGCCGTCCGGCCCGATCCGGTCCATGCCGCGTCCGTTCCGCGGCCAATCCGAGCGGCGGGCTCCGAGCGGCTCTCCGAGCCGGTCTCGAGGCGTCGCCTGACGTGTCTCTGTCGAGCTGGGAAACTACCGAAATTGATGGCGCCGCGTAAAGTCAAAACCGGCGCTTTTTCGAGGGTACGGGCTTTCTCCGCAGGGAGAATGTCGCTTCTCGAAGAATCGCAGCCGGGCGCGAGCGCGATCGGGTCTCGAGGACCCGGATACAGCGGATCTCAGATCCGCATCGGCATCACGACGGCGAGCGACGATTCGTCCTCCGGCGGCGTGATCCGGCAGGGCGACAGCTCGTCGTGGAAGGAGAGTCGGACCTCCTTCGTCCGGATCGCGGACACGGCGTCGAGCAGATACCGGGCGTTGAAGCCGACGGTCAGGGAATCGCCGGCGTAGTCGACGTCGAGCTCCTCCCGGGCGTCTCCGAGGTCGGGGTTGTTCGAGCTGATGATCAGCTGGCCCTGGCCGAGCTCGAGCTTGACCGCCCGGCTCCGCTCCGAGGACAGCAACGCGACGCGGCGGACGGATTGCACCAGCGCGTCGCTCGACAAGACGAGATGACGGCCCGGCTCCTTGGGGATGACCTGTCCGTAGTTCGGGAACTCGCCTTCGATGAGACGCATGACGAGGGTGACGTCTCCCTTGCGGGCGAGTCCGCTCTGGCTGCCGAACGCGAGCTCGATCTCTTCGGCGTCGACCTCGTCGACCAGGCGCTTCAGCTCGCCGAGTCCCTTGCGCGGGATGATGACGCCGCTCGTCAGCGCGGAGGCGTCGCCTTCGATCTTGCGATCGACGCAGGCGAGCCGATGGCCGTCGGTCGCGACCATGCGGATGTCGCCCTGGTCGCCTAATACCTCGAAGTAGACGCCATTCAGGTTGTAGCGGGTCTCGTCGACCGAGGCGGCATACATCGTGCTTTCGATCATCGCGCTCAAGATCGCGGCCGGCATCGGAACGGTCTTTTCCGGGCTGAACTCGGGCAGCGTGGGGTATTCCTCGGCGGCGGTACCGGCGAGGGTGAATCGACTGCGGTTGCAGCGGATCTCGAGATACGAGCTGGTCGTCCCCTCGAGCTCGATCTTCTCGTCCGGGAGCTCGCGGACGATCTCGAAGAGCTTCTTCGCCGAGACGGTCAGGCCGCCCGGGCTGCTGACGTCCGCCGGATGCTGGCTGCGCACACCGACCTCGAGATCGGTTGCGGACAGGATGAGACGACTATCCTTGCCCTTCTTCGGAGCGTCGAGCAGAACGTTCGCCAGGATGGGCATCGAGTTTCGCTTCTCGACGATCGACTGGATGCGTCCCAGTCCGCGGAGGAACTCGGATTTGGTGATCGTGAGTTTCATCAGCCTGCTCTTCTGATTGGGTGATTGAAATCGAATAGTAGTAGTAGGGAGTGACAAAGACTCGGACAAAACCGGGCCATGTCCGCGTCGACACAGAGGTTCTGGTTCTGTCTGCCGCTTGTCCGGAGCGTTCCCCGCCGACAAGCGGGGGTGGCTGGGACGACAAAACCCCGGTTTCTGTCGCGAGAGTAACACGCAAGACCGGCCTCGGGCGGGGTCCGGCGCCGCATGCCGAGGCGCATTTCGGGGTCGGGCGTGCATTGACACGCCGAGAACGGGCCCGGTAAGCTCCCGCGCTTCCCAAGGATGAGTCGACGAATTCGGGGCGCGGTCGCAGAAAGCCGGGTCGACCCGCCCATCCAAACCAAGGGCCCGGGGCCCGGAGCACGCCAGCCTGCGTGCCCCGAGAACCGCCTGCCCCAAGAATGAAAGAGTGAGGATCCGCAGTCATGAAGCGGACATTCCAGCCGAGTCGGATCAAGCGCCTTCGAACCCACGGATTCCGGGAACGGATGAAGACCAAGGGCGGGCGGGCCGTTTTGAGCGCCCGACGCGCCAAGGGTCGCAAGCGCATCGCCGTCAGCATCTCGTCGAAGTAGGCGTGAAGCGCGACTTGGAGCGGACGGGCGGATCGGCAATCGGGGTCGACGCCAGGGACGCAGCCGACACAGTCGCCGATGCCGGCTCCAGGCGATTCCGGCCCAGCGACCGACTTCTCGATTCGAGAGATTTCACCCGGGTTCTTCGGCGTGGCCGGAGACGCTCGTCGGACGAGCTCGTCGTGGTGACCAGCGAGCCCGGTACGGCCGGCCGGATCCGGCTCCGCGAGGGGGCCGAGGCGCCGGTTCAGAGCCGTCTCGGGATCACCGTCGGCCGCAAGGCAGGCCCGTCGGTCCAGCGAAATCGGTTCAAGCGGCGGGTGCGCGAATGGTTCCGACAGCACCGCGAAGAGCTCCGGCGTCCCCTCGACATCGTCGTCATCGCCCGCCGACCGGGGATCGATCTCAGCCTGGCAGACCTCGGCGACCGGCTGTCCCAACTGCTCGGGGCGGACCGCACACGACCCCCCGCACGCGCTGAACACCCCGAAAAGACTCAGGATTCCTAGGCGTATGAACGCGTTCGCATTATCGGAGAGCGGGAATTCCGAGGGTCGAGCCCGTGTGCCGGCCCGTGCGCCCGCCGGGCTGCGCGCGCTCTTCCTGATCTACCGAGGGGGAATTCGCCCGATCCTGGGGACGGGGTGCCGCTTCGAGCCCTCCTGCTCCCAGTTCACGGAAGAGGCCATCGCCCGCCACGGATGGATTCGCGGTGCGGCGCTCGGTGTCCGCCGGCTCCTTCGCTGTCATCCCTTCCACGCCGGCGGCTTCGACCCGGTTCCGTAAAGGCCCCATCGTGGATCGAAACAACGTCATTGCCTTCGCGCTCTCGATGCTCGTCTTCGCCGCGTACCTCATGTACCAGCGCGAGCAGCAGGCGAACCTGCCGAGCCCAGTGCCCGGCTCGACCATCGAAGCCGACGCGGGCTCGACGGGCGCTGTCCCGCCGGTCGACGGGGCAACCGGAGGCGACGCGTCCGCGTCGGGTGGAGCAGGGGTCGCCGGCGGAGCCGCCGAGCCCTCGGGTCCGGCCAGCGGGATGGAGTCCACCACCCCGGGCACGACCGGCTCCTCCCCCGCCCTCGAGATCCCCCTCGCCGACCACACGCTCGAGAACGGCCAGATCCGGGCGCTCATCTCGAATGGTCCGCAGATGATCAAGGGCTGGGCACTGCTCGACTACGACGAGCGCCTGCCGGAGGGGGCCGTGCCGATCGACCTGGTCGATCCGGCGCAGCCCGTGCTCTCGACCCGTGTCGACGGGGCGGCGAACGGCTTCGCGAACCTTCGCTTCAAGGTCCTCCACGCCGGTCCGCGCGAGATCCTCCAGCAGGCGGAGAACGAGGCCGGCATCTTCACGCGCACCCTGCGCCTCGACGAGACCGGCTACGGCTTCGACCTCGAGCTCGCCTTCGACAGCCGGCTCCCGACGCCCGTCGACGCGCGCTTCGAGATCGGCTGGCCCGCGCGCACCTCGACGCGCGCCGATTTCGGAGAGGTATCGCTCCTCGCCTATGGGGCGGAGGGCGGCGTCACGCGCAGCCTCGTCCCCGCGGTCGGGCAGCCCGGATTCCTCGGCTTCGGCGGCTCGGCCGACGGCAAGGAGCGCGTCGAAGGGGCCGTGCAGTGGGCGGGCTTCGACGTCCCGTACTTCACGGGCATCGTCATGGACGGCGAGGGCCGCGATCGGCTGAACGTCGAATTCGAGGCCCTGGAGCCCACCGTGGCCGCGATTGCGCGCATGTCGCTTCCCAGTGTATCCGTCGCGGCCGGCGGCTCGACGCAGGAGCGGCTGCGGGGCTTCTTCGGACCGAAGGCGCCGGACGCGCTCGAGGCCGTCTCGCCTTCCCTCGCCCATACGGTCAATCGCGGCTGGAGCTGGCTCGAGCCCCTGACGCGCTTCTTCGAGATCGCTCTCGACTGGCTCTACCGGTTCATCCCGAACTACGGCCTCGCGATCATCGTGCTGACGATCCTGGTGCGCCTCGTGACCGCGCCGTTGATGATGAACCAGATGCGCTCCGCGGAGCGGATGCGCGCGGTGCAGCCGCGGATGAAGGCGCTCCAGGAGAAGTACAAGGACGATCGCCAGCGTCAGTCCGAGGAGCTGATGAAGCTCTACCGCGAGGAGGGCATCAATCCCCTCGGCGGATGTCTGCCGCTGCTGCTCCAGTTCCCGGTGCTGGTCGGCCTCTTCTATGCCCTGCGCAGCTCGATCGGCCTGCGCCACGCGCACTTCGTCTCCTGGATCGACGACCTCTCGCAGCCCGATCTGCTCTTCACGCTGCCCGGGCTCGATTTCCCGATGCGTCTGCTCCCGCTCCTGATGGGCGCGAGCATGTACGTCCAGCAGAAGATGACGCCGACGACCGGCATGGATCCGACTCAGGCGAAGATGATGCTGGTCATGATGCCAGCGATGATGCTCCTGATCTCCTACACATTCCCCTCCGGCCTCGTCCTCTACTGGACCGTGAGCAACCTGCTCGGCATCGCTCACCAGTACTGGATCCGGAGACAGGCCCAACCGCAGCCGGCTTGAGATACGAGCCTTCCGCGAGCCGAAGCGCCGCACGCCGGCGACACAACCGAGAAGAGAGAAGTCCATGTACGACGCGCGCCAGGAACCGAACGAATTCGTCGCAGACAGCCTCGAGGAGGCCCGCGCCAAGGCCTCCGTTTTCTTTGGCACCGAGGTCTCGGAGCTCCACGTCGTGGTGCCGGAGATCGGTGAGATCTATGGAGCGGGCGGGCGAGCGGTCATCGTCGCCGTCCCGAAGAGCGTCTCCGCACGCGGCGGCCGCTCGGGCGGCTCCGAAGGCGGCCGAGGCGAAGAGCGCGGCGGTCGGCGCGAGGCGCGCGGTGGTCGCGGCGAGCGGGGCGGGGAACGCGGGGAACGGAACGATCGCGGAGACCGCGGCGGTCGCGGCGAGAAGGAAGATCGACCCGAGCGCGGGGCGCGCGAGGAGCGGCCGGAGCGCGGTGCCCGAGCAGAGCGCGAAGAGCGCGGCGGTCGCGGGGAGCGATCGGAGCGCGGCGAGCGGAAGGAAGCTGGAAACGGGGCCTCCGAGGCGCCCCGCGCGCGCGAAGGGCGCCGGGAGCGGGGAGAAGGCCGCGGCGAAGACCGGGCACGCGAGCGGGTGTCCGAGGAAGGCAACGACCGGGGCGAGGCTGTCCCGCGGGTAGCGGACTCGAAGGGCGCCGCCCAGGGCAAGCTGGGCCCGGTGGGTGATTTTCTCCTCGGTGCGGTCGAGCGCATGAAGCTCGGGTCCTTCGAGATCTCCGAGGCGACGGAGGGGGATTTCCTGATCTTCCAGCTTCGTGGGCCGGCGGCGGAGGCCCTTCAGCGTGGTGACGGCCGGGCGACCGATGCGCTCCAGCTCGTGGCGAACCAGGTCTCGATGCGGCTCAGCGAAGATGCGCCGCGGGTCGTAGTCGACGTCGAAGGCGGCGGGGACGAGCGAGAGCAGACCCTGACTCGGTTGGCCGAGCGTGCCGTCAAGCGGGCGCGCGAGACGGGACGTTCGATCGCCCTCGACCCGATGAACTCCCGGGATCGCCGCGCGATCCACATCGTGGTGCGCGAGATGTCGGGCGTCGCCACGATGAGCATCGGCGAGGGTCGCTATCGGCAGGTGCTCGTGGTGCCCGAGGGCGCGCCCGAGTACGACGAGGCGGTCTCCCAGTCCTCCTGAGGACGTAGGGATTGGGCGGGGATCGCCCGGGTCCGAGAGATCCGGGCGATCCCGCACGCCCCAGGCGGCTCCTTGGGATCTCCACGGGGGCCCCGCGCGAGGTCCGGCCTGGTCTTCCCCGACCGACAGGCGATCTCGATGGGCCGATCAGGCCTCTTCCTGCCCGCGATGGCTGACAGCCGCGAGAGAGTCGGGAGCCCGGCGGAGTCGGGCTGAATCGGCTGCGGCCAGCGGCCAGCCAGAGCGTTTTTCTGTCGCGGCTTCGAGAGGACGGGCCCTGGCTCTTCGCGCTGCGGCGAGATCGTCGAGCGCAGCAGCGGGTTGCCGACGAGCGACTCGGACCTCATCTTTAGCTGGGGAGATGGCCTCGAGCTCGGTGCCCCGGCCGTCGGAGGGCGGTAGCCGGTCGAGAGGCTGATCGCTCGGGACGGATCCACCGGGTGTTCCACGGGGAACACCATGCGGTTCAGCCCTGACCTTCAGGGGAAGCCCAACGGTCTGAGCCGGGAGAGCTTCCGCTGGACCTGGAACGTTCCACGGGGAACGGAGAGCGTCATGTCGGAGCGCCGAGCCGAGTCGATCGATCCCGCGCCGATCCGTGCGCGGATCCATCAGGGCCTCGAGCGGATCTTCGGGGCGGATGGCCTCGAGCTCGCCCAGACGGAGAAGCTGACCCAACTGGTCTTTCTCCTGGCGCAGTGGGCCCCGCGGATGAACCTGACAGGCCATCGCGACCCGATGGAGATCACCTCCCGCCTTGTGCTCGACGCCGCGGCACTCGTGGGTGCCCTCCCCGAGCTCGGGTCTGCATCCGATCTTGCGGATCTGGGCAGCGGTGCCGGGTTTCCCGGTCTGCCGATCGCGATCCTCCGACCCCACCTCCGCGTCTACCTCGTCGATTCGCGCCAGAAGCGCCACCACTTCCAGCGCGAGGCCCGCCGGCAGCTCGGGTTGGATCAGGTCAGCCCCCTTCTCGGCCGATCCGACGCGATCGAAGTCCACCCCTGCGATGTCGTCGTCGCCCAGGCGATGGCCCAGCCCGATACGGCCCTGGCGCAAATGCAGGCCTGGGCCCGCCCAGGAGGCCTGCTCGTCCTGCCTGCATCGAGCGAGGCGTCAACGCCGGCTATCCCCGACTCTCGCTCCGGTCCCGAGCGCAGGACCTATCGAGTCCCGCTCACGTCGGTGCACCGCCAGCTCTGGGTCGCCCGCCTGGCGAGCTCCGAGTCGACCGAGCAGTGACTGCGATCCGCCTTGAACACGATCGAGAGGCGGATCCCGATCGCTCGTGCCTGGGATCAGGATCTCATCGACTCGCCCCGCTGCCCCCTGTCTCTCGCCGTTCACACCATTCGCAAGCGACCCGGTCTGTGTTAACAAGGCCGACGCGGCCCCGATCCGGGTCGCGTCATCGACGGTTCGCGCGCGGGGGGCCAGCGCGAACGCTGGCGTCGCCCGCGGCCTTCTTCGAGACGTCGTATGGGCTCTGATCCCTTCGTGCTCGCCGTCGTCAACCAGAAAGGCGGGGTCGGGAAGACCACGACCGCGGTCAATCTCGCCGCCTGCCTCGCCGCGTCCGAGCGTCCGACGCTCCTCATCGACATGGATCCCCAGGCCAACGCGAGCAGCGCCTACGGCATCGCCCAGGCCGAGCGCCAGGTCTACGATGCGCTGGTCGACGGACTTCCGTTGACGCATTGCGCGGTCGAGACCGAGCTCGAGACCCTCCATGTCGTGCCGGCGGGTCGGGATCTCGTAGGGGCGGAGATCGAGCTCGTCGCGATGGAGTCTCGCGAGTTCCGCCTCGCCCAGGCGATCCAGGCCATGGGCGAGGCCTACGAGATCATCCTGATCGATTGCCCGCCTTC
>JBIPOQ010000181.1:0-7040 GCA_044379055.1 Myxococcota bacterium | reverse complement strand
GGGGGGGGGGGCGGGCGCGGGGGGGCGCGCCCCCCCGACGACGGTGATGCCGGTTCGGACGGGGCTGCCCGTGAGCGCGCTCGCGGTCACGGTGCCGGAGGGGCGGAGCGCGTCGAGGGGGCCGACCAGCGTGATCTGGCAGCGCGCCTGGCCGCCGAGGTTCTTGATCTGCTCGTCGACGAAGCCCTGGAGGACGGCGAGATCGTCGGCCTCGCATTCCGCGCGGGCATCGAGCGCGCCGCGCGGACGGGCGACGAAGCCGCGTTGCCACGCGAGCTCGAAGGGCAGCTCCCCTTCGGCGGCGAGCCGGAGCTTCGGCGAAGCCGTCGCCGAGAGCTTTCCCTGAAGACGCCGCGCGGCGAAGTGCAGCTCGGCCCCGGCCGCCTCGATCGCCTGCTCGGACACGACGAGATCGCGAGGCACGAGGCGGGCGTCGACGGCGGGGGCGGCCCCCGTCCCGCCGATCGCGAGATCGACGTCGAGGGTCCCGCCGGCCAGGATCTCGGGCGAGACGATCTCGGGATGGGCGCGGGCCCACGCGGCGATCGGCAGCGCGCGGGCCTCGAGGCGGAAGTCCTGCCGTCCGCGTCGGGCGATGCGACCGTCGAGGGCAAGCGAGGCTCCGTCGTTCGAAAAGCGCGCGGCGGTCCACTCGAGGGCGTCGGCGGATGCGCGCAGGCGCGCAGGGTCCTCGAGCGACCAGACGCCGAGGGCCGTCTCGAGAAGCGCCGTCCCGATCGTCGCGTCGAGCCGCCCGCGCTCGATTCCGCCGCGGGCGTCGAGCACGAGGCGAGCGGCCGTCGTCTCGAAGCCGCCCAGCCGGAAATCCGCCACCGCGAGATCCGCCTTCACCCGCGCGCGCGCGGGCTGGCCATCGATCTCGAGCCGTCCCCGCAGACTGCCCGCCCCGCGTTGCCGCGCGAGGGCGAGGAGGGGGCCGAGATCACCGATGTCGACGCGTCCACGGAGCGAGACCGGACCCCGGGGCTTCGTCGAGATCCGCCCCTGCGCCTCGACGCGGCCGATCGGGGAGTCGACGGCGAGCTCCGCGAGCTCGATCGTCTCCTTCGCGAGCTTCGCGCGCAGATCGCCCCGTCGGACCACGAGCCCGCCGATCCGCGAGGACGAGAGCGAGAGCGCGACGGACCCGGCGAGCGCGCTGCGATCGCGGCCGCGGGCGTCGAGGGCACCGCGGCCGGTGAGCGAGCCCGCCCACTCGGGATGGGCCGGGAAGGCGCGGGCGAGATCGAATCGATTCACCGCGAACTGGAGCTTCGTCGAGGGCATGTCGAGGAGCGCCAGGAGCCCCTCGACCTCGAGCTCGCCCTGCTTGGCGTGGCTCAGCCGGCCGGCATAGCGGCCTTCGCCGTTCACGAGCTCGAGCCGGAGATCGAGCTTTCCGGCGACGCCCCAGGCGGGCGCGAAGCGTGCGAGGTCCGCCGACTCGAGGCGCGCGGCGATCGTCGAGTCGGCGAGGCGGATGGATTTCGGATGACCGTGGAGGTCGAAGCCGAGCTTCGTATCGGGCCAGACGAGCTGTCCCGTCGCATCGAGCTCGTCCCGATCGAAGCCGAGGACGACGTCTCCGCTCGCCGGCGGAAGGAAGGCGAGGGACTCCGCGAGGGCGGGGTCGATGCGGGCGAGATCGCGGGGGTGGAGGGCACCGATCGTGATCTCGAAGGCGGAGCGTCCCTTGAACGGGACCTCGCCCGAGCCCGAGAGCCTCGAATCGCCGAGCTCGAGCGATGCGTCCGCGACGCTCAAGCGTTGCTCGCCGAAGTCCAGCCGACCGCGGGCCGCGAGGCCGTCGAGTCGCATGGCCGGTCGCTCGAGCGAGGCGATCGTCAGGCTCCCTTCGCGGAACGCGAGCGATTCGATCACGATCGGAAGCGGCTCGTCCCGGGGCGGCCGCGGATCGTCGGGCGAGGGGATCAGCGGCGCGAGGGCGGAGCGCCAGTCCCAGCCGAGCTCGGCGTGCTCCCGGAACACGATCGCCGGTCTTTCGAGGGCCAACTCCGCGATCTGGAGCCGTCCGAACAGCAGCGAAGTCCAATCGACCTCGATCCCCACCGCGTCGATGCGCGCGATCTCCTCGCCGTGCCAGGCGAGCGCGACGTCGAGGAGGCGCAGACGCGTGAGCGGCGAGCCCTCGAGGCCCTCGATCGAGAGCGCTCCGTCCATGCGCCCGTCGAGCTCGGGCTCGAGGCGCGCGAGCAGTCGCGTCCGGAAATCGTCGGTCGTCGTGTAGAGGACGACGAGCACCGGCACGAGCAGGGCCAGCGCGACCAGCAGCGCCACGACCCGCGCCAATGCCCCCACCACGAATCGAAGGATCTTCGCCGCCATCAGAAGAAGAACCCGATGTTGAAGTGCATCTGCCAGGGCGATTCGCCTGGCTGCCGATTGATCGGGAAGCCGGCGAAGAGGCTGATCGGACCGATCGGCGTCGAATAGCTGAGCCCGGGGCCGGCCGAATAACGGATCGAGTCGGGGACGAAATCGTAGCGCTCGAGCGAGACCTGTCCGAAATCGAGGAAGCCGACCAGCCCGACCTGCCGCCAGACCGGGATCCGCACCTCGATCGAGCCCTCGATCAAGGTCCGGCCGCCCAGGGGATTGCCGTTGTCCGCCGTCGGTCCGAGCTGCCGGCGGCGATAGCCGCGCACGCTGCCCTCGCCCCCGGCATACAGCCGCTCGAAGATCGGAAGCCGCTCCTTGTCGCCGAAGGCCTGGGCGAATCCGGTCTTCAGCCGCGCCGCGACGACCGCGTAGTCGAAGATCGACTTGAACACCGCGACCTCACCGACCACGCGCAGGTAGTCGTAGGTCGCGCCGACCAGACGCGTCGAGTAGTCCCCCTCGAGGCTCACCGTGAAGCCGTTCTGGGGTCGGACGACGTCGTCGACCCGCTTCCAGGTCAGATGGACCTGCGGTCCGACCACGAGGCCCTCGTCGCGCACCCCGCCGATCGCGTCGCTGACCTGGGTCGCGACGTCGCGCACCTCCGCCGTCTCGACGCGCAGGCCCGTCGTCAGGACGACGCGGGGCGTGAAGCTGTGCTCGAAGGCGGGCACGCCGAGGATCGAGTTGCGCTTGAAGTTGGGCTCGTCCTGCTGGAAGAGGCTCAGCTCGAGCAGGGCGCGATTGTCGCGGTTGCCGACGTGGGGCTGGGCGAAGGAAAGCTCGGCGGCGCGGATCCGGTTCGAATAACGCCCCGAGACGAGCAGTCGCCGGCCGCCGCCGAGCCAGTTCCGGTTCTGCCAGCGGACCTGGGCGCGGGCGAGCTCTTCCGTGCTGTAGCCGCCGCCGATGCGGAGCTCCCGCGGCTTCTTCTCCCGCAGCACGATCGAGACCGGCGCCACGGAGGGATCCTCGGGGCCGGTCGTCCACTCGATCTGGATCGACGTGAAGAGGTCGATCTGCTGGAGGCGTCGGCGCGACTCCTCGATCGAGGAGAGGGAGAACCGGTCGCCGGGCTCGAAGGTCAGCTCGCGCTCGATCAGCGAGCGGTGGACCTTCTCGAGGCCCTCGATCGAGATTTCGCCGAAGCGGGCGGGCGGGCCGGGAACGATCTCGTAGCGGACCGCGACGCCCTCGCGATCGCGCCGGACCCGGGCGATCCGCTTCGTCGTGACGCCGGCATGGCCCCGGTCGAGATGGAGGGCCCGCAGCTGCGTTTCGTAGCGTTGATAGTCGGCTTCGCGGAACGGGCCGCCGACTTCGAGCGCCGGCTTGCGGATCGTCGCGGTCTTCTTGCTCGTCCCGGGATCGAGGTCTTCGATCGGCGCGTCGGGCGGCGCGGGCTCGCCGTCTTCGGGGGGATCGATCTCGATCGAGGTGACGTGGGCGCGCGGCCCTTCGTCGATCGTGATGGAGAGCGTGACGATCTCGGCGTCGGCGGTCTGCCGGGAGCGGAGGCTCCACTCGACGCGCGTCTTGAAATGCCCTTCGGACTCGTAGAGGCGCAGGATGCGCTCGATGTCGCGCTCGAAGACCGTGGGCTCGAAGACGGGCCGTTCGCGCCAGAACGCGTAGAAACGGCGGGGACGTGTCTCGACGACCTTCTTGATCTCGGACTTCGAGAGGGCGTCCTGGCCCTCGAGCACGACCTTGCCGACCAGCCACTCACGCTCGGGATCGAGGACGTCCGTCGGACTCGCTTCCGCCGCCCCTGCGGAACGGGAGGCGAGTCCGCCCGACAGGCCGACCGCGACGAGGACGGCGATCAGTGTTCGCGCGACGCGACCGCGGCAGGAGGCCACGCCCCATTGCCTCCGTCGCGCACGAAGCGAGCGGGCGCCGCGTTCGCCGGCGCGGTCAGGCGTGGCCACGCCCGCGCCGGCGCCGGCCGATCGAGACCTGCATGGCCGCGGAGTTCTTCTTCCCGCACCAGGCACAGAACCGCCAGCGGCTGGCCATCGGCCACCGGCAGCGCTCGCAGGCATCGAGTCCCTCGACCTTCCAGGGTCGCGCGACCTTCTGCTTGCAGGCCGGGCAGTAGCGCATGAAGCGGTCGATCGGCGCGCCGCAGCCGGGACGGCGGCAGGTCCGTTCGCTGTGGCGCCCGGTCGGGATCGGACGTCCGTTGCCCTCGAAGCGGCCGCGGCTGCAGGTCGGGCAGGCCTTCCACTCCGGCCGCACGCCGCGCTCGCAGCTCGGGCAGACGAGCGGATAGCTCGTCACGTGGGCGAAGGAGTTGCGCGTCGTGCCGCACCACGGGCAATGGCTCATCGACTCCGAGATCGGCCCGTCGCAGGCATGGCAGGCGTACGACGCTTCGAGCGCACGCCCGAAGCGCTTGCGGAACCACTCGGTCTCGAGCACGAAGGGGTCGGTCGGCGTGCCGGTCTTGCGCGTCGTGCGCGCGGTGGTCCGGCTCTTCTTCTTCGATTTCTCGCGGTCGGAGGCGGTCGATTCGATGGCCTTCGTGAGCGCCTCGTGGAACTCGACGGCGTCGCTCCAGCGCTTGCGCAGGTCGAGGGTCAGGGCGCGCCGGATCACCGGCTGAACGCGCACCGGACAGCGCAGCATGAATCGCTGCGCGCCCTCGAGCGGCCACTCGAAGGGCCAGCCCGGCAGCGCGCCCGCCCAGAGCTCGTAGGCCGTCAGCGCCAGGCTGAAGACGTCGGAGGCGAAGCGCGCGCGGCCGTAGGCCTGCTCGGGGGCCATGTAGCCGAAGGTGCCGACCTCGGTCAGGACGCGGGTCGCGGCGGGGGCGAGGCGGGCGGTGCCGAAGTCGCCGAGCTTCGCGCGGCGGCCCTCGTAGAGGAAGATGTTGGCGGGCTTGATGTCGCGGTGGAGCAGGCCGCGCTCGTGGGCGTAGGCGAGGCCTTCGGAGACGTCGGCGAGGATCGAGAGCGCGAGATCCGGGGAGCGCCGTGCACCGGGGTATTCGTCGAGGCTCTTGCGCGCGAGGTCCGTCACCATCACGAAATGGTGGTCGATCCAGTCCGCGTTGCGGATGCCGGCGATGCGCGGATGGTCGAGCTGGGCGGCGACGCGCGCCTCGCCCTCGACCGCGGCGCGGCCCCATTCCTGGATGACGGAGTCGAGCACGACCTTGATCGCGACGCGGCGACCCTCGACGGTGTCGCGGGCCTGCCAGACGACGGCCGAGCCGCCCTCGCCGAGCTTGCGCTCGAGGCGGTATTTGCCCAGGCGATTGCCGACGCGGAGGTTCTGGGTCATCGGCGCGCTCCGCGCTCGCCGGCGGAGGCCTTCAGACGGATCCCGACCGGGCCGCGCAGGCGATCGGCCGCCGTGCGGAAGAGCAGGGCGGTCGCGTCGTCGGGATGGGCCGGGAGCTTCGGATCGACGCCGGCCATGGTCAGGCGCAGCCGGGCCTGCAGATCCGTCGCCGCCTGCAGCAGCGAGCCGATGCGGATCTGGTCGATCAGGTCGCGGCGCTCGATGTTCTCGAGGACGCCGTCGGTCGCGAGCAGCAGCGTGTCCCGTGCGGCCATCGTGACCGGGGCGCCGATCTCGACGCGCATCTCGCGGGAGCCGACGCAGTTCGAGAGGAGATGTCGCTCGTCGTGGTGGTGGGTCTCGGACGGCTCGAGCATTCCGGCTGCGACACCGTACCCGACGGGCGAGTGCGGAATCGTCTCGAAGCGCACGCGCCCGCGCTGGCCCACGAGCAGCGCCCCGGAGTCGCCGGCGTGATAGGCGCGCGCGACGTCTCCGCGGACCTCGACGACGACGAGGGTCGTCGCCGCGCCGACGCCCTGCTCGAGCAATCGCGCGTTGGCGTCCTCGAAGGCGTCGAAGATGGCCGAGCGCAGCGTGCTCCCGGCCTCGCGATCGGCCTCCCGATCGACGCTCCGGTCCGCGACCCGATCGGAGCGCTCGACGGTCCGTTCGACCGCGCGCCGCACCGCCCCGATCGCCGTCGCCGCCGCCTCCGCCCCGGCCGGCAGTCCCCCGACCCCGTCCGCCACCGCGAGCACCGTCACCGCCCCCGGCAGCTCGCAGAACAGCGCCGCGTCCTCGTTGCCCGTCGTCTTGTCGTAGGCCTTCGAGCTGAAGAGCACGGCCTCCCCCCGCTCGGGGGAGAGACGCTCGGGGCGCTCGTGATCGAGCTCGAGGAAGACCTGGGTCATCGCAGGGGGGCTACTCGCAGCGGTTTCGTGGAGGTCGGAAGATCGGCGCTCCCCCGCTCCGGCGCAATGCTCGGGGACGTTCGGGGAGCGGCGGAACGCGGCTCGCGCGAGGCTGCCGCTCAGACCAGAAGAACGGTCGCGAGCTGGAGCGTCAGGAAGAACCCGCACACGTCGGTCAGGGTCGTGAGGATCGGCCCCGAGGCGAGCGCAGGGTCCCAGCCCATCCGCTTGATGACGAGGGGGGTCGTCCCGCCGATCGAGACCGAGATCAGCGTATTGAGGGCCAGCGCGACGCCGACCACGGCGCCGAGAGTCGCGCTCCCCTGCCAGAGATAGGCCAGCAGCGCGAGCATGCTGCCCAGCGCCAGGCCGTTCAGGATGCCGACCCAGGCCTCCTTGGCGAGGACGTGGCCGAGCTCGCTCGGTCGCACGACCCCG
>JBIPOQ010000123.1:0-8944 GCA_044379055.1 Myxococcota bacterium | reverse complement strand
GACGAGGCGCGGCTCGAAGGCCGTCGCCTGACCGAGCTTCTCGAGCGCGGTGCGGGCGTACTCCCCGGCCGGCACACCGCGATCCGCGATCGCGACGAGATCTCCGGGCGCGAGCGCAGCGAGCACGGCACGCGGATCCCGAACGCCCGCCTTCGCGAGCGCTCCGTTTCGGGGCGCGATGCAGACGAGGGCATTGCGGGCGACGACGATCCGGTCGCCCTCCGTCGCCTTCTTCTCCACGAGGAAGTCGATCCATTCGGGGCTCGCCGAGACGAAGACGTCTCCCGGCATCCCGTCCGCGAGCTGTCGTGCCAGATCGCTCGAGGCCCCGTAGCTCGCCGTGATCGCGGCGCCGTCGAAGGACCGGCTCAGCGCATCGACGACCTCCGTCAAGCTCGCCGCCGCGAGCACGCGAAGCGGCTTCTGGGGCGCGTCCGCGGACGCGTCGATCTCCCCGGTCGCCGATCCGGCGAAGGCCGGTCCGCCGCCGGCGAGTCCAGCGACGAGGAGGAAGAGAAGCAGCGCAGCGCGCGAGGCACACCGACCCGAGCGAGTCCGATTCGATCGGATCGAGAGACGCATGCGACCTCCTCCCGCGAGCGGTGCGCTCAGAAGCGGACCCGCGACTGGGCATAGAAATAGTCCGCGTCGCCGCGCCTGCGCGTCGCCGGGACGTCGTCGAGGAAGCGGCCCTTCCACCAATGGTTGTATCCGACGTCGAACGCGAGCCACTCCCGCGCCTCCCAGCGCGCGCGCAGCTCGAGGTCCGTGCCGAGATCGCGGCCGGCGTCGCCCGAGGCGTCGGCGAGCGCGCCGCCGGCGGGGCTGCCGGAGCCGGCGAAGGCGTCGCGGGCCTCGTCGAGCCGCCAGTGTCGGACCTTCAGGTCGAGGCGGATCGTCTTCGACGGCTGGAGTCCGAGGCGAACACCGGGCGAGACGAGGTTGGTTCTTCGGAACGCGCCGAATACACCCGTCGGCATGAGGTCCCAGCGGCGGGCGCCGAAGAGCGGATCGAAGGCGTGGACGTCGTCGTCGGAGGGATCGTCGTTGCCCGTCGCGTAGTCGAATTGCGCGGCGATGCGGGGCGACCAGGCGACGCCGAAGGTGTAGCCGAGCTCGGCGTGGACCATCCAGGCCGACTGATCGCGGGTTCCCTGGGCCGCCGACTTGCGGTCCCCGAACTGTCCGGCGACCTCGCCTTCGTAATCGACCTGCGCCGGCGCCGGGCGGCGATAGGCGCGAAGGCCCCAGGTCCGAAAGCTGCGATTGCCGGGCAGATCGTCGAGAAAGAGGCCGTAGGCGTCGAGCTGAGCCCACGGGTTGCGGAGATCCTCGAAGGCGACGCCCGAGAAACGGCGCCGCGTCGAGAGGCGATTGTTCATGAGATCGCTGTCGCGGATCGCGACCGGGAACGTGAAGAAGCCGCGGACACGCCACATCCGATCGTCGCTACCGAGCTGGAGATGGACGCCGTCGAAGGCGTTCACCGTATTGCGGAAGTCGTTGCGCGCGAGGAGACGACGCGAAGCGACGTCGATCGTCATGCGGCCGGCATGGGCATCGGCGCGCAGGCCTCGGCCGAAGAGATCCTTCTGCGTCGCCGAGACGAAGAGCTGCAGGACGTCGAGATGGTCGACCGAATTCGAGACGAAGTCGTTCGGTCGGTCGTTGAAGACCCGCGCGTCCTGGATCTCGGCGAGGAAGCGGATCCCCGCCGGCGCGTCGGCACCGAAGCGGAGGCGATTGCGCTGCACGATCTGGGTCTGCTTCTGCGACTCGCCGGGGCGCCAGGGATCGTCGAGGAATTCGAGGCGCGTGCGATTCTCGGCGGCGAGGTCGAACCAATCCGGGAGGCGGAGCGCGTCGTGGAGATGCCGGCTCCAGACCACGTTCTCCGCATGGAGGACGGCGTCGGCAGGCTCGGCGGGCTTCCAGACGGCGGAGGGCGCCTCCGCGGCGGACGGGCGCGCGAGCGCGCTCAGCATCGCCGCGGACGCGAACGCGATTCGGATCGATCGGACTCGGGCGAACCGACGGGAAGACGTCATGCGACGCGACTTCCGAGCTGGGCGAGATCGTATCCGCCGACACTTTCGAGCGTTCTTCGATAGCTCGCCGAGTGGAGCGCATCGAGCAGCTGCGCGACGCCCGTCTCGGCGAGATGCGCCGACGCGAGCCAGAGCTCGACGGCGTGGGTCTCGAGGGGATGGAACGCGACGTCGTGAGCGGCCGCGGCCGGCTCGATCGTGACGGCGGGCAGGCCGGTCGCGCGACAGAGCCGGCTCGCCGCGAGATGCGAGGGCACCCGCGGCCCCTCGACGCCGGCACGCCCCACACGACCCTGCGCGCGAACCGCACGCTCGAAGGCCGTCTGCGATCCGGCGCCCGACTCCCGCTGGATCACCGCCTTCCGTCCGCTGAGCGCCCCCTTCCACCAGTCCGCGCGACCGCCTCGCGGTCCCGCCAGCCCGACCCGCCAGCGGCCGAGATGGAACCGCACGACTTCAGGCGCTCCGACCGGAGGAGCATCCGAATCGAGGTCGAAATGGATGACGGCGCCATGGAGCCGACCGGACCGCAAGGCCGCGAGAGCCGTCTTGCTCGAGGCCGCGATCGCGATCGCGCGCGTCCCGCGCGCCTGGAGCAGGCGCTCGAGCAGGCGCAGGCCAGGCTCGCAGCCGGCGACCACGACCTGGGGATCGCGTGCGATCGCCGACGACGCGTCCGAGGCGCCGACGACGTCGTCGACGGGCTCCCAACCCTCGTCTCCGTGTCGAGCCGGCGTCGTCACCGCGTTCGCCCCGACGAATCCGACCCGGACCGCCGATCCGAACGAAGCCGAGAGGCCGGAAATCGCATCCACCGGCGCAGCCCGCTCGAGCCCGAACAGCGCGGCCGCCGTCGTTCCCAGGACTTCCGCCAGGGCCAGCGCCGCATCGACCCGCGGCAGATGCCGCCCGGCCTCGACCGCCGAGACGAGCGCGCGACTCACCCTCGCGCGCGATGCGAGCTCAGCCTGGGTCAGGCGAGCGGCGAGTCGGGCTTCCTGGAGACGGAGACCGGGTTCCATGATGGCAGATTTCTATCATATCCAGACAGAATCCTGCCACACCTGCGAGAACCGCAAGGGCGACTCGGATTTCACGGCGGATGGGATCCGTCTCGAGGGGAGCCACGCGTCGACGGAAAGTCGAACTCGCAAGCTCAAGACGTTTCCATGAGTCGACGGTCCCGGGTCGAGCCGTAAACGACTCGTCCGCGTGTTCGCGCGCGCAATCCTCTGCGCGAACGACCTTCCGCCGGACCACGAAGAGGAGCGGGGATCGCTCGGCGATCGACCCGGGATGACTCGTTGCCTTGAAGAAGCTCCCCAATCGCGAGCACGCGACGGTCTCTGCCGCGAAGATTCGTGGCTACCTGCTGTGCTCCACCCATTCGACGGGACAGCCCAAAGCGGAATTCTTCGCAAGCCTCGGATACACACCCGAACGATGGGAGCGCCTGGCTTCGGATCTGCGCGAGCTGGGTCTTCGTGGGGATGCGATTCAGGTCGCTTCGCCGTATGGGGAGAAGTTTCGTATCGTTGGAAGAATCGTGGGACCGAACGGGCGAGCAGCGGTGGTCCTGTCGATCTGGATCCGTGACCATGACGATCCGACCCCTCGACTCGTCACGGCCTATCCGGCGAGGTGGAAATGAGATTCCAGCTTCTCGACCCGGTCGTGCTGGCTCGTGATCTTCCCGAACACGGTCTTCGAGCGGGACTTCTCGGGGCAATCGTTCATGTCCACGAGCCCGATTGGCTCGAAGTCGAATTCTTCGACGAATCTGGCGAGACGGAGGCCGTCGTTCCCGTTCGCGACTCTGACTTGAGGCCCGTAGAGCAGGATGATCTGCCCTCCTCGAGGCGCATGCGTCGCTCGGCGTAGGCGGACCTCCGCCCGTCCCCCCTACTGCGGCAACAGCAGATCCTCGAGGAAGAACGCCGCGAGCTCCGCTCGCCCCGCCAGCCCCGACTTGCGATAGACCGAGATCGCGTGCTGGCGGACGGTGCGCTCGCTGCGGCCGAGGACGTTCGCGGCCTCCTTGTGGCCCAGGCCCTTCAGGAGCAGCAGGGCCACCTCCTTCTCCGCCGGCGTCAGCCCCCAGCGCTCGAACTGGGCCTCGATCGCGGCGCCGAGGCCGGCGAGCAGCCGCTTTGCCTCGTCGCGCCAGCGGTCGCGCTCGGCCTCGCGGTCGAGAAGCGCCTGACGCGAGCCGGCGAGCTCGGCCCGGGCGCCGAGCCAGCCGCGCCAGACCCAGGCGACGCCGCCGAGGCAGAGGGCGATGAAGGCGAGCTCGAAAAGGACATGGCTGGAGAAGAGCGACCGGGGCCGGTCGAAAGCGAGGTCGATCGCCCCAAACAGGGCAATCGCGGCGAGCAGCGCCGTCAATCCGCCTCGAAAACGCGGATCCAGGTCATCCGACGGAGGGAACAAGCCTCTTATACCCCCTCTCGGCATCGAGGATCATGCATCCTGCGGCATCCGACGGATGGTCCCCGCCGCGCCAGGACCCGAAGATGCAATTCGAACGACAGCCTTCTCGAGCTCGGCCGCACGCCGCGACCCAGCCCCGGGAAGCCCGCCCAGGAGACCATCATGTTGCCCGATCCGCTCCATCCCGCGCTCGTCCATTTTCCGATCGTCCTCGCGCTGCTCGCCCCGCTGCTCGCCGGCGGCTTCTTCTGGGCGATCCAGACCGGGAGGCTCCCTGCCCGGGCGTGGATCGCGGTCATCGCCCTGCAGGCCGTGATCTTCGGATCCGCCTGGTTCACCGCCGAGACCGGTGAGGAAGAGGAAGAACGCGTCGAACGCGTCGTGCGCGAGGATCCGATCGAGGAGCATGAAGAAGCGGCCGAGTGGTTCATCTGGATCGCCGGCGTGATCCTTCCGATTGCCGGCGCCGGAATCTTCGCCGGCAGCCCCGGCACCGGCGCCCGAGCGCTGGCCGTCGTGGGCACGCTCGTCGCAGCCGCTGCCGTCGCCCAGGTCGGCCATACCGGCGGCGAGCTCGTCTACAAACACGGCGCCGCCGTCGCCTATCTCGATGGCCCGGAAGCGGCGCAGGTCTTCGGCCGCAAGGCGATCAAGAAGCTCCTCTCGGAGACGCTCGGGGGCAGCGGAGACGTCGTCACCAGCGGCGCGACCGGCTATGCCCCCCCCACGGATCGGAACGACCGATCGGGGCGACAGGACGGAGACGGCCGGGAGTGAGGAGGGGCGGGGCCATCCCGCTCCGCCCGATCTTGCGTACCATCGCGTCGAGTGCGGCGGCCGGCCCGGCCGCCGCCTGCGAGGTGCCCGAATGTCCCAGACGATGACCGCCGATGCGTTGACCGCCGCCGTCGAGGAGATGCGAACGCTGCTCCAGGGCGATGGCGCCGATCTCGTCATCAAGGAGCTGAACCCCGCCGCCGCGAGACTACACCTCGTCGTCGACCTCGCGAACGTCGAGTGTCTCGACTGCGTCGTCCCGCCGGACATGCTCCGCCGCATCATCGTCGACTCGATCAGCAAACGGGCGCCCGGCGAGCTCGAGATCCTGATCGACGATCCGCGGGAGGCCTGAGACGATGAGTGCGAACGCGCCCGCCGATCGTTCGTCTTCGACCTCGCCGTCGAGCTCGTCGACCGTCTCCGCCCGCCGCCTGCGCATCCGTGTCCCGACCGCGCGGCCGCCGTCCGATACCGGCGCGCCGGCCTACCTCCTCGACCGCCCGATCGCCGGCCTCAAGGTCGGCCTGCGCCATGAAGGCTCCTGGCGATCCTGGATCCTGATCGTCGAGGAGTGGCAGGGCTTCCTGCGCCGCGACGGCGCGACGCCCGTCGTCGTCAAGACCGGCGAGCGCACGGCTGCCGAAGGCGAACGAACGCGCGCCCTCGTCGCCGACTGGGCGGCCTCCGTCGACTGCGGCATCTCGGGTCTCGGGACCTGCGGCTCGTGCACGTCCTGGAGCGTCCACGACGCGGTCTCCCTCGAGAAGCAGAAGCGCCCGGCGATCGTCGCCGTGACCGAAGAGTTCGCCCAGCACGCCCACAACATGGCGAACCATCTCGGCCACAAGGACCTGAAGGTCCTCGTCCTCCCGTATCCGCTCGAGGCGCGCCCGGAGGAGGAGCTCCGCAAGATCGCCTTCGAGTACTACCCGAAGTTCCTCGAGATGCTGGGCGCGAAGAAATAACGAGCCCCCGAACGAGCCAGCGCGCCCCGCGCGGCATGACGCCCATCCGCGCCAGGAGAGCGAATCCGTGACGACCCCCGAGACCAGCCGCCTGACCGCCGAGACGATCGAGCTCGACGACGATCCCGAGGCCCTCTTCGTGCTCTCGCTCGAGCAGGGCTGGGGCGACGGCGCGCCGATCCTGCCGCCGACCGACGAGCGGATCGCGCGGATCCTCGCCGCGACGCCGCATCCGCCCGACCATATCGTCGGCGTCCTGCCGCCGCGAAACGGCGTCTGCACCGTCGAGCTCGCCGCCGTCAACGCGGCGATGGCCGGCGTCGAGCCGGCGGCGTTCCCGCTCGTGCTCGCCGCCCTCGAGGCGATCAGCGCCCCCGAGTGGAATGCCTTCGCGCTGACGACGACGACGTCGTCGGTCTTCCCGATGCTGATCGCGAACGGCCCGTCCCGCGACGCGCTGGGCATCAACTACCGCGCCGGCTGCCTCGGCGGCGCCGCGGGCCGCGGCTCGATGACGATCGGCCGCGCCGTCTCGTTATGCCTGCGCAACGTCGGTGGCCAGAAGGCCGGCGAGACCTCGCGCACCGTCTTCGGCCAGCCCGCCCGCTTCGGCCTCTGCTTCGGCGAGTGGGAGGAGCGTTCCCCCTGGCCGTCACTCTCGCAGCGCCGCGGCTTCCGCGCCGATCAGGACGTCGTCACCGTCCACGGCGGCAAGGGCACCTTCCCCCTCGCCGACGTCAACAACGACAGCGCCGAGGACCTCGCCTACACGATCGCCAAGTCGATCGCGTTCCCGCTCAACAACTGGTACCTCGAGCCGACCGGCGCGACGGGCCAGCTCGTCCTCTGCATCAACCCGATCTGGGCGAAGCGCTTCGGCGACGCCTTCCCGAAGATCGAGTCGCTGCAGGAATATCTCTTCGAGAACGCCTGGCAGCCGATCGAGCTCTGGCGCCCGACCAACGCGAAGGTCCTGCGCGACAAGGGCCGCGTCGATGCGAAGGGAAGGGTCATGCTGGTCGAGAGGCCGGAGCAGCTCGTGCCGGTCGTCTGCGGCGGGCTCGGGAGCTTGCACGCGGTCGCGCTCACGAGCTTCTGCGAGAGCGAGATGCAGAGCGTGGCGGTCGTGCGGGGCTGAGCCCGTCTGCTGCCTCGTCATGCAGGCGTCGGAAACGTCGGATACTCGCGGAAGACCGTGATCCGACCGTTCTCGAATTCGAAGTAGTCGTGGTAGCGATTCTGGTAGGGCTTGCCGTTGGCGAGACGACCCGTCGACTGGACCTCGACCGCGACCCGGTTCCCGTCGACGATCAGACCGAGGATCTCGAAGTGGATCTCCGAGATCGTCCGGAAGAACGCCTGAAGCCCCTCGCGCGACGCGACGTGCTCCCCGCCGAAGGGTCCCGGCGCCACGACCTCGAGGCGTGCCCCCGGCGCATAGCAAGCCATCGCCGCGTCGACGTCCCGCGCACCGAGCGCGGCGAAGAAGGTTTCGAGACGGGCACGTACTTCGTCATGACGGGTCACTGAGATTCCTCCAGATCGATGCGAGCGAAGAGATCGCGGAGCCCGAGGGCTCCGACCCAGCGCTCGATGTAGGCGCGATCGAGGCAACGACCCGCCACCTCGAGGATCCCCGACACGTCTCGAAGCTGGCGCTCCGACTCTCCCGCCCGGGCCCATTCGAGCTTGGCGACGATCGTATCCTCGGCCGTCGCCATCCAGACGGAAACGCCCGCCAGATCGACACGGATCCGCCGCTCGAACTCGGAGCGACTGAAAGCTCGATCCTTGCAGAGGATCAGGTCGACCTTCCAACCCGATTCGAGCAACAAGACGTTGAACATGCCCCGACTTCGCCGCCGCTTCCATAGGCCGCCTCGAAGAGCGTCTCCCCGAGGATCTGCCGAAGGACGCGCAGGCGAGCCGCTTCGTGGCTGATCCCCGGCTCGCGCGCCATCACGCCGGCGATCGCGATCTCCCGCGCGCGCTCGGACATCTCGATCGCGAGGCGAACCCGTCGGGCCGGCGTCATGGCCCGCCAGACCTCGATCTGGGCGCAATGGGCGTCGGGGGTAGTGTCGCGGGGGCGCATGGCAGCAGGGTAGCGGCGGGCTCCGGGGGAAGGAAGCTGGCCGTCGCTCGGCCATTCCAAGCCGCGACTACAGCCCCCCGACGAATTCCTCCGTCGCCGCGAGCTCGTCGAGGCTCGCGATCGTCGGCGCGAGGATGACCTCGTCGCAGCCCATGTCCTCGAGCCGGCGCATCAACCCGCGAATCGCCTGCGGCGACGTCGCACAGCATTTCCGGCTCTGTCGCTCGGCGAAGGCCGCGCCGAAGATCTGGAAGTAGTCGCGGGCGAAGGCCATGACGCGGGTCGGCGCGTCGTCGGTCAACCCGTACCAGAAAGACATCTGCAGCGTCGGCTCACCGCTTCGCCCCGCCGCTTTCCATTCCGTGCGGAACTGCCTGAAGATCTTCTCGACCTCGTCGAGGTCGGGGGCCATGTGGAACCCGGCGAGCCCGTCGGCCCAGCGCGCCGCGCGTTTCATCGACTTCGGTCCGAGCGACGACGAGAAGACCGGCGGCCCGCCTGGCTGGACCGGCACCGGTCCGATCGGCGGCGCGTCCGGCGGCAGCGCGAGCGTCCCCGCCCAGACGCGCTTCATGACGTCGACGCGTTCGTCGAGGGCAGCGAGACGGTGCTTGAAGTCGTCCGCC
>JBIPOQ010000122.1:0-8979 GCA_044379055.1 Myxococcota bacterium | reverse complement strand
CCCCGCCCGTCGCCGCCGTCGACGATCGCTGGCGGGCTCGCGGCGTAGCCTTCATCGACCTGCCGATGGGCCTCCGGGCCCGCTACGAGGCGCAGGCGCTCTACCGCCTGGGTCCGGGTCGGGAGCCCGCGACCGCCTTCCTCGAGCCCACCGACGGCGCGAGCCGAATCGGCACGCGCCTGCTCGAGAGCCGCTTCGCCCTGACGCGCGCCGTGGCGTCCCACGTCGAGTTCGAGCTCGCCTGGAGCGCCCGCAGCCCGCTCTCGATGGTCGACCTGCTGCGGATCGAGGATCAGCGCCTGGCCGCGCTGATCCGCTTCGTGCCCTGAAGCGCGCGCCTGCGGATCCGAATTGCCTAACGGTCCGTCGAGCGCGCGCGCGCGAGGTCGCCGTCGACGAAGCGCGCCCCGAACAGGCAGATCACCGTCGAGAGCAGCGGCGTCAGCGTCGGCACCAGCAGCGAATAACGCAGCGCATCGTCCCCGAAGCGCGCCTCGAAGCCGTCGGCGATCACGCCGACCAGCAGCGGCCCCGCCGCGAGACCGACGAGCGTCGTCACGAGCGTCGAGATCGCCGACGCGAAGGCGCGCATGCGCAGCGGCGAGATGCCCTGGATCGTCGACATGAAGGGCGCCGTGTAGGCCCCGCCGATGATCGACCCGAACAGGCCCCAGACGAGCGCCACGGGCATGGTCGGGAGCCCCGCCGCGACCATGAACGCAGGCATCGGGATCAGGTCCGTCTCGGGCCAGAGCAGGAAGACCGTCAGGATCGGGACGCTGAAGAGATGCGCCAGCGCGGGGACCCAGAGGAACCAGCGCCGGTCGCGGGCGCCGAGCCGATCGGCGAGGTAGCCGCCGAGGAAGATGCCGAGCATCGACGGCAGCGGGGCCGTCAGGAAATACCACGCCCCGGCCTCGAACTGGCCCATGTGATAGGTCCGCATCAGGAAGGCCGGCTCCCAGAGATTGCGGCCCATGGAGGAGAAGAGCGACAGGGCGTTCGCGGCGAGGATGAACTGGAAGGTGCGCATCGCGAGCAGGAGCTTCAGGTTGGGCCCGAACGCGGTGACCGTCGCCTGGCGCCCTTCGCTGATGCCGCGCGCCGGCTCCTCGATCGTGAAGCGGTAGAGGATCGCCAGCAGGAGACCGGGCAGGCCCGCGGCGAGGAAGGCATTGCGCCAGCCGTAGCGCTCCGAGACCCAGCCACCGACGACCATGCCGATCCCCATGCCGAGCACGGCGCCGATCGAGACGACGGAGATGCCCCGCGCGCGCTTCGCAGGCGTCAGGTAGTCGGAGAGCATCGAGACCGAGGGGGAGGTTCCGCCCGCCTCACCGACGCCGACGCCCATGCGCGCGACGAAGAGCTGGAGATAGCTCGTGACGTAGGCCGTGCTGCAGGTGAAGAGGCTCCAGACGAACAGCGAGTAGGCGACGATGCTGCGGCGGACGCCGGTCGTGTCGGCATAACGGCCGAGCGGCAGGCAGAGCAGCGTGTAGACGACGGCGAAGGCCGGGCCGAGGAGCCAGCCCATCTGGGTGTCCGTGAGCTGGAAATCCTTCTTGATCGGCTCGACGAGGATCGAGAGGATCGTGCGATCGACGTTGCTGAAGATCATGGTCAGCAGGACCATGAAGAGGACGTAACGCGTGTACAGCGGCGAGTAGGGATCCGGGATCGAGTAGGGCGTAGCAGCGGGACGATCGACGCTCACGGGGCCTCCAGCCGGTGCGACCTCGCCGCAAACGACAGCGGCGCGCGCGTGCGGGCCCTTCGGTCGGTCGTCGGATCGCCGGCCGACGATAGTGAAGGGCACGTCGCCCGCATCGCCGGACGGCCGCTTTTCGACGGGACGATCCGCGCTCGTCCCCCGCCGCGTCGAGGCGCGTCGCGGCCGTCGTTTTGCTCGCGAGGTCGACCGCGATAGGATGCGCGCTGCCCGCCGAAGTCGGCCGGAAGGTCGCCGGTGAACACACACCGTTCACGGGAGGAAAGTCCGGGCTCCACAGGACAGGGAGGTCGGTAACACCGACCCGGGGTGACCCGAGGGAAAGCGCCACAGAAAAGACACCGCCGATGGCGCGCCGCTCGCAAGGGCGGCGCGATCAGGCAAGGGTGAAATCGTGGGGTAAGAGCCCACGCGCGACAGCCGGGTGACCGGCGGCGAGGCAAGCCCCTCCCGGAGCAAGCTCGAATAGGGACACCGCCAGAGCGGTCCGCTCGATCGACGGCGCGCAAGCGTCGTCGCGGTGTCCGGGTGAGAGTGCTCGAGCCGCCTAGCAATGGTCGGCCTAGAGGAATGACTTTCGCCGCGCGCGGGGCAACCGGCGCGCGGAACAGAACCCGGCTTACAGGCCGATCCGGACCTCGCGTCCGGACCTCCGGAAGGAAGCCTTCGGGCCATGTCTGGAGCGCTTCGACGGGCATTCGAAGCCGGTGGGCCTCAGAGATCGAAACGAAGACAGTGCAGGCGCGCGCGGCGCTCGGGGTCGTAGTCGTCCCATTTCTGCTTGGGGACCTCGTCGGGGCCGACGTTGCGGAAGCCGTGATTCTCGAAGAAGGTCTTCACGCGCTCGGAGGTCGTGCAGCCGAAGACGTAGCGGAGCCCCTGCTGGCGGGCGTGGTCGATCGCGTAGCGGACGATGTGGCCGCCGGCGCCCTCGCCGATGTAGCGCGTGAGGGCGAAGAGCGAGGCGACCTCCATCGCCCGGTCCTGCTCGTAGGGAAGCAGCGCCCCGACCCCGGCCAGGTACTGGCCTTCGATGAAGACCCCGACGCCGTGAGCCAGGATTGCGTCCCGGGCCTCGGGCCCCCTCGGTACGAGAAAGCCGTCCGCCTCGCCCCGGGCGATCAGGTCGTGGGCCGGGTCGTAATCGTCGATCGCCAGCCGGCGGACCTCGGCGTAGCGGTTGCGCGTGAAGAAGATGCCGGCGCCCGCGTACGTGAAGAGCTCGAGGGCGAGATCCGGGGCGGCACAGACGTTCACCGCCGAAACGCCCCCCTCGATCATGCGCCGGATCGTCTCGAGCACACTGCGGCGCCCGGGCATCACCCGCAGCGCCAGATCGCTCGCCGCAGGGCCGCCCTCCGGCGCCAGGAGCGGCTCGAGATGGGCCAGATCCACGACCGAGATCCGGCCCGAGCCCTCGATCCGCTCGATCGGGGGCGTCGATTGGATCCAGACGAGCTTCGAGAGGCGCAGCATCAGCACCGCCCGCTCGCAATCCGCCTCGAACCGATCCGCCGAGATCCGCATCCCGGCGCTCCCGTTCTCCCGCAGCCGACGCCAGAGCCGGGGACCGGCGTTCTCCTCGTCGAGGTCGACCGGGGGACCCCCGCCGGCGATCGCCAGCATCGCGTCCTGGGGCGAGAGCAGCACGACCTGGGACTCGTTGTTCACGAGCTCGTCGATCACGCTCGCGAGCGGCTCGCTCTCGGGCTGCTCCTCGGCGGGCCAGGCGATCCCGATCGTGCGACCGTGGAACTCCTCGAGATAGAACTCGCGCTCGCTGAAGGTCCGGACCGGATGCGACATGGCCGCATTGTTGCGGATTTCGTCGGCGTCGCACGCGGCCGGCACCGACCCGGCGATTCCGGCCGGCGACGGGCCGGCTTCCGCCCATCCGCACACGGCCTGCCGACCGGATCGAGGAAATGGACTGTCGGTCGCGAATCACGGGAGGCTTTCGACACATCTCCGACGATCGGGCCACTTCAAATCCGTGAGCCGAGTCGATCAGATTCTCCGCCACCTCCGAGCCCCGAAGGAGCACGAATGAAGGACGATGGATTCCGGCCGAACACGCCGAACCGTTCTCACCCGGAAAATCGGAACCGGGCCGGGTCAAGCGGCAACGAGATGACGAAAATTGCTGGCTAAATAGGTGAAATTCAATCAAGATCGGGCTACATCCACGGTCCCTTTTCCCGCCCGTCGAGCGTCCCGGAACGACGCGCCGCCCGGTTCCCGAAGCGGCCGTCCTCGAACCCAGGCCTCGCGGCGTTCAGCGATCGAAGTCCCCTCGAGAGGCAGCGAGGGACTCCATGAAACACTCCCCCCTCGGGCGGTATCTCAGCGAGAACCGCACCGGGGCGCACGAGGAACCGAGTTGAAGACCCAAGAGAAGAAGCAGACCGACGCCCACGAAGCCATCACCATGGGAGCAACCCCGGTGGTCGCGGCCGAGGAGCTCGATCCGGGCCGCGAGCGGCGACCGCTCGAGTCGTATTTCCAGGAGATCGGCGGCACGCGCACCCTCAAGCGCGAAGAGGAAGTCGTCCTCGCCAAGGATCTCGAGGCGGCGACCGCGGCGCTCCGCAATTCGCTCTACTCGATTCCCGCCTCGGCCAAGCACGTCGTCGCGCGCTGGGACGCGCTGCGCGCGCTCTCGCATACGGGCGCGAAGCTGTCCGAGTCGGCGGGCGACGAGGAGACCGGCGAGATCGCGGCGCGTGTCGAGCGCGCCGTGAAGAAGCTGCGGGTCATCCTCGCCGAGCGCGACGCGAAGGTCGAGAAAACCGGCCTCGCCTATGGCCCGACCCTCGAGAAGCTCGACCAGAAGGTGTCGAAGGAGATGCACAGCGCGCAGCTCTCGCTCGCCGTGCTCCACGAGCTGCGCGAGAAGAGCGTCCTGCTCGCCAACGAGATGAAGAAGGCGCGCAAGCGCACCAAGAAGCTCTCGGATCTCGAGCTCGAGGCCGGCGTCGAGAAGAACCGCATGGTCGAGCTCGTCGAGTCCGTCGAGGACGCGCACGAGTCGATGTCGACGGTCAAGAACCGCTTCATCGAGCACAACCTCAAGCTCGTCGTCGCGATCGCGAAGGACTACCGCAACCTCGGCCTGTCGTTCCCCGACCTGATCCAGGAGGGCAACCTGGGCCTGATCCGCGCGGTCGAGAAGTTCGATCATCGCCGCGGGTTCAAGTTCTCGACCTACGCGGTGTGGTGGATCCGGCAGGCGCTCGTCCGCGCGATCCAGAACCACTCGCGCACGATCCGCCTCCCCTCCCACGTCCACGACCGGCTGCAGCGCAGCCAGCGCGTGCGAGCGGAGCTGACGGGCAAGCTCGGCCGCGAGCCCACCCCGGCGGAGCTGGCCCCCGCGCTCGGCACGGACACGGAATCCCTCGAGGCCCTCGACCGCCTCTCGCGCGAGGCCATCTCGCTCGAGTCGAACGTCGCAGGCACGGAGAAGCGCCTCGAGGACTTCGTCCCCGACGCGACCGCGGACCGGCCGGACGGCGGCATCGACGACGATCGCATGCGCATGGGCGTCGGTTCGCTGATCGGGAGCCTGACGCCGCGGGAGCAGCTCATCCTGCGCCTGCGCTACGGCCTCGGCGGCGAAGAGGAGCATACGCTCGAGCAGATCGGCCAGTCCCTCGGCCTGTCTCGCGAGCGCGTGCGCCAGCTCGAAGCGAGGGCGCTGAAGAAGCTGCGCGAGACGCAGCCGGCGCAGCGGCTGCATCCGATCCTCGAGCCCTGATTGATCGGAAACGGCTCCCGCCGTTTCCTGAGGGCCGCGGGCGCTGATCGGAAACGGCTCCCGCCGTTTCCTGAGGGCCGCGGGCGCTGATCGGAAACGGCTCCCGCCGTTTCCTGAGGGCCGCAGGCGCTGATCGGAAACGGCTGTCGATCGGGAACGGCTCTCGCCGTTCCCTGAGGGCTCCGTCCTAGGCGAGCTGCCAGGCGAGGAAGAAGGCGCCGACGGCCCAGCAGTACCACGCCCATGCGTGGAAGAGCCGGCGGTCGAGCATGCGGACGAAGAACGTGATGGCCGCGAGGCCGGACACGAGGGCCGTGAGCGAGCCGATGCCGACCGCCATCAGGCTCGCCGGGTCCGAGTAGCGGATCTCGGGCAGCATGAGGATCGCGGCCCCGCCGACGGCGATGATGCCCAACAGGAACGAGAACTCGGCCGCCGCGGCCGGGACGAGCCCGATCGCGAGGGCCATCGCGACGGTCGAGCCGCTCCGTGAGATGCCCGGCAGGATCGCCACCGCCTGCGCGCAGCCGATCCAGAGGGCCGGGAGCCAGCCGGGCGACAGATCGGTCGCACGCGGGGCCGTGAAGCGGGCGCTGTAGACGATGCAGCCCGTGACACAGAGGGCGACGCCGATCAGGAGCGGATTCGAGAACAGGGCCGTGATCTCGTCCTGGAAGCCGACGCCGACGATCGCGGCCGGCACGCTCGCGAGCGCGAGCTTGGCGCCGTAGATCCGCGCCTCGCGCTCCCCGCGCAGGAAGCCGACGACGAGGTCGCGGATCCGGTTGCGGTAGAAGTACGCGATCGCGACCAGGGTCGCGACGTGGACCGCGATTTCGAAGACGAGGTTCTGTTGCTCCCCGTCGCCGAGCAGGTACTGGAACATCGCGAGATGGCCAGAGCTCGAGACGGGGAAGAATTCGGTCAAGCCCTGGACGATCCCCAGAAAGGCGGCTTCGAGCGGATCCAAGCGGCGGCTCCTGCGATGCACGGCGGGGGGGGCGGCGCGCGGGATCCTACCCATCGGCCAACCGGATCGCTCGCCCGAGGCCGATTCCCGCGCTAAAACCCGCGGCATGGAAATCGCCTGCCTCGACCTCGAAGGGGTCCTGATCCCCGAAGTCTGGATCAATTTCGCCGAGCGGACCGGCATCGAAGCCCTGCGGATCACGACCCGTGAGATGCCCGACTACGACGCGCTGATGAAGCAGCGGCTCAAGATCCTGGCCGACAAGAAGCTCGGCATCCGCGACATCCAGGAGGTGATCGCCGGTATGGAGCCGCTCCCCGGCGCCCAGGAGACCCTGACCTGGCTCCGCGAGCGCTTCCAGGTCGTGATCCTCTCGGACACGTTCTACGAGTTCGCCGAGCCCTTCATGCGCAAGCTCGGCTGGCCGACGCTGCTCTGTCATCGCCTCGACATCGACGAAAAGGGCATGATCCGCGACTACAAGATCCGCCAGCCGGATCCGAAGCGCGCGTCGGTCCAGGCCTTCGCGTCGCTGCGCTACCGGACGATCGCGACCGGCGACTCCTACAACGACACGTCGATGCTCGCCGAGGCCGACGCGGGGATCCTGTTCCGGCCGCCGCAGAACGTGATCGACGAGTTCCCGCAGTTCCCGGTCGCCCGGGAGTACGCGGAGCTGCGGGCGGAGTTCGCGAAGGCGTCGCTGCGGGATCTCTGAGCGGGCTGCAAGACCCGACCGGGCCCCGCTGGCGTGAAACCTGGCTCAGGACTTCGCGCCCTGGCGGGACAGCGCGAACTCCCGCGTCCCCTCGACCTTGAACATCGCGTGCCCGGGCGGCTGGTAGGTCACGACCATCGCGCGGCGGGCGCGGTCCGAGCGGTTGGGCTCGCTGCCGTGGACGATGTGGGAGTCGAAGAAGACGAGGCTGCCGGCCGGCAGCTCGGCGAGCCATTGCCGCTCGACGTCGAATTCGGCCGGATCGGTGAAGAGCGGGCCGAGGCGGGTTCCATCGGCCCGACCGGGCAGGAAGCCCCGGCGATGGCTGCCCGGGATCAGGCGGAAGCAGCCGTTCTCCCGGTCCGCGTCGTCGAGGGTGATCATCACGTTGGGGAGCCGGTCGCAGTGGCGACAGGCGTGGCCCCAGTAGGGCGAGTCCTGGTGCCAGCGGAAGCCCGAGCCCTCTCGCGGCCGCTTCAGGTTCAGCTTGTCGGTCCAGAGGGCGACCTTCGTCTCGCCGAGCACGCCGCAGGCCGGGTCGACGATGCGCGCATCGCCGAGCAGGCGGTCGAGGTCGGGATCGAGGTGGTGGAAGGGCTCGATGACGCGGATCGTCGACGAGGCGGAGCCGTGCTCGAGCTGGATCGTCGAGCGCGCCGCCTCGACGTAGCGATTGCCGTCGATCGCGTAGGCCTCGCCCTCGGCGGCACGGGCGGCGGCCTCGGCGGCGCGGACTGCGGCGCGCTCGGCTGCGGCGCGCAGGCGCTCGATCTCCGACGCCTCGAAGACGGCGACCCGGACGAAGAAGCCGTCCTCCGCGTACGCCTTCTGCTCCTTCTCCCGGATCCGGAAATCCACGTCGATCCTCCCCGGATCGAGACCGCGCTCAGCGCTTGCGGAAGGACTGGTTGAGGATCTTCTTGCGCAGGCGGAGCTCGACGGGCGTCACCTCGAGCAGCTCGTCGTCCTCGATCCAGCCGAGCGCTTCCTCGATCGTGACCTTGCGCGCCGGCGTGATGATGACGTTCTCGTCCTTGCTCGTCGTCCGCATGTTGTCGAGCTTCTTGGCGCGCGTGATGTTGACGTTGAGCTCTCCGGGCCGCCGGTTCTCGCCGACGATCTGTCCCTCGTAGACGTCGACCCCGGGGTCCACGAAGAGCGTCGCCCGCTCCTGGATCTTGAAGATCGAGTAGGGCGTCGTGCGGCCCTGATCCGTCGACACGACCGGCCCCACGTTGCGGCCCGGCAGATCGCCGGCGACCGGCTCGAAGCCCTCGACGCTGCGGTAGAGGAGGCCTTCGCCGCGGGTATCGGTCAGGAACTCGCTGCGGTAGCCGAACAGGCCGCGCGACGGGACCATGAAGCGCATGTGGACGCGGGAGCCGTGGTGCTCCATCGAGGTCATGCGGCCCTTGCGCTGCGCGAGCTTCTCCATGACCGAGCCGGCGGCGGTCTCGGGGACGTCGGCGACGACCTCCTCGACGGGCTCGCAGGCCTTGCCGTCGACCATCTGCACGATGATCTCCGGCCGGGAGACGGCGAACTCGTAGCCCTCGCGGCGCATGGTCTCGATCAGGACGGCGAGCTGGAGCTCGCCTCGCCCCGAGACGGCGAAGACGTCCTGACGGTCGGTGCGCTCGATCTTGATCGAGACGTTCGACATGACCTCGCGATCGAGTCGATCGCCGATCTGCCGGCTGGTCACGAACTTGCCGTCGCGGCCGGCGAAGGGCGAGTTGTTGACCGAGAGGTGGATGCGGATCGTCGGCGGGTAGATCGCGATGCGGGGCAGCGACTCGGCC
>JBIPOQ010000121.1:0-8999 GCA_044379055.1 Myxococcota bacterium | reverse complement strand
AATTCGGGGACCGCCCGGCGACGCGCGGCAGGGAGATTCGCGTGCGCGCGATGATTCTCGCCGCCGGCCTCGGCACACGCATGCGACCGCTGACCGATGAACGGGCGAAGCCGGCCCTGCCGGTGCGGGGACGTCCGGTCGTGAGCCTGCTGCTCGAGCTGCTCGCGCGCCAGGGCGTCCGCGAGGTCCTGATCAACCTCCACCATCTCCCCGACACGATCCGCCGAGCCGTCGAGGCCGATCATCCGTCGGGGCTCGACATCCACTGGTCGAGCGAGGAGAAGCCCCTCGGTACAGGGGGCGGGATCCGGCGTGCGGCCGGATTCCTGCGCGAGAGCGAGACCTGTGTCGTGCTCGCGGGCGACATGCTCCTCGATCTCGACCTGCGCGCGCTTCATGCCCGACACGTCGCGAGCGGGCGCGGGGTCACGCTGGTGCTGCGCAGCGATCCGCGAGAGGCGAGCTTCGGGAGCGTCGGCATCGACGGCGCGGGGCGGGTCTGCCGGATCGGCCGCCATGCGGTCGGCGGCGCCGGGGCCGAGGCCGGCCGAGGCCTCTTCACGAGCGTGCGATTCTTCGATCGCGACGTGCTCGGGGAATGGCCTGAGAGCGAGGTCTTCGAGGATCTTCGCGACTGGCTGATGCCGCGAGCCGAGCGGAGTGCGATCGTGCTCGGGGCCGAGATCGTCGACCCGAGCGGGAGCGTCTGGGAGCCGGTCGGGACGCCGGAGGAATATCTCGAGGTGAACCTTCATCCGCCGGATCTGCCGCGACTCGGGGGGCCCGCCGCCTGCTGGCAGGGTCCGATCGAGATTTCGGGGCGCGCGCAGGACGTCGTCTCCGCCCGGACGGTCCGACTTCCCGGGGACGCCGAGCTTTCGCGATGCGTCGTCTGGGAGGGGGCGAGCGTGTCGGCGGGCGCGAAGGCCCGCGACGGTGTCTTCGGCGTCCAGGGATTCCACGCGTTCGCCCCGCCGACGAGCGGGGCCAGCGACGTCGGCGCGGCCGGTCGGGGCGCAGCATGAGCGAAGTCGTCTTCATCGGGACGAGCGATGCGTTCGGCGCTGGCGGACGCCGGCAATCGGCGGTCTTCGCCCGCGGCGAGCGGGGCGGCATGCTCTTCGACTGCGGGGCGACGACCAACACGGGTCTCGCCCAGCTCGAAATCCCCCGCGACGAAGTCGACGTGATCCTCGTGTCGCATTTCCATGGCGACCATTTCGGCGGGATCCCGGGATTCCTCTACGCCGCGCTCTACGCCGATCGGCGTCGTCACGCCCTCGAGATCGTCGGTCCGCCGGAGATCGAGCTCCGCGTGCACGCCCTCGCGAACGCCATGGGCCACCACCTCGGCAATCGCGAATGGACCTTCCCGATCCGCTACCGCGAGATCCGTCCGGGCGAGACCCTCGAGGTCGGCCCCGCGACGCTCTCCGCCTTCGCGACCGCCCATCAGCTCGAGGCCCATCCCCAGGGCTATCGGGTCCGCCTCGGGCGGGAGTCGATCGCCTACTCGGGCGATACGGGCTGGTTCGAGGGCCTGCCGAAAGCCGTCGCCGGCAGCGGGCTCTTCATCTGCGAGTGCACCCTCGAGCGCGCCGAGCTCGACTTCCACCTCAGCCTCGAAGAGCTGCGCGAGCACCGCGACGATCTCGACTGCGGCCGAATGTTGCTCACCCATCTCGGCGAGGGCATGTCGCGGCGCCGCGGTCAGATCGAGTTCGAGACCGCCGACGACGGGCTCGCCGTCAAGCTCTGAGCCACTCGACGCCGTGCACGACCCCGAGCACCCGGGCGTGCGGAACGCCCGTGACCTGCGGCAGATGGTTCGGGATCCGAAGCAGCGCATTGCGGGCGAGCAACGAGAAGGCCATCGCCTCCGCCGCATCCGCCGGCACACCGGCCGCCTCCATCGGCTCGACCGGCACGCCGTCCATCGCCCGCGCGAGGCGCTCCATGCCGAAGCGATTGCGCACCCCGCCGCCGCCGACGAGGAGCCGTCCCCCGCCGCCCGCGGCGCGCGCCCCGGACAACCGTTTCCAGGCATCGGCGACCGACCGCACCGAGAGCTCGACGAGGGTCGCGAGCAGATCGTCGACGGCGACGCCGTCCCGTCCCGCGCGCTCGAGCCACGTCCGCGCGAGCGCGAGGCCGTACCGCTCCCGACCCGTCGACTTGGGCGCGGGCCGGTCGAGATAGGGGTCGTCGAGCATCTCGGCGAGATAGGCGTCCACGATCCGCCCGCGGCGCGCGCGGGCCCCGTCGACGTCGCAGCGCTCGCGCCCGCCGCTCTCGAGGGCGATCACGCCGTCGACCAGCGAGTTGGCCGGACCGACGTCGAAGGCCATGACCTGCCCGCCGGCATCGCCCGCCGGCAGCCAGGTCAGATTCGCGATGCCGCCGAGGTTGAGCACGCCGCGATGCTCCCGGGGATCGGTGAACACCGCGTGGTGGAAGAAGGGCGCGAGCGGCGCGCCCTCGCCGCCCATGGCCATGTCGCGGCGACGGAAATCGGCGACGACCGGCCGCCCGAGGCGCTCGGCGATCCGCGCCGGGCAGCCGATCTGGAGCGTGCCGCCGTGCTCCGGATGATGGGCAACGGTCTGGCCGTGGGACCCGATCGCCGCGACCCGCGCCGGGTCGACGCCCGCGCCGCGCAGCAGCTCGAGGGTCGCCTCCGCGAATCGATCGGCGAGGATCCGGTCGAGGCGCACCAGCTCGCCGAGCATCGACTCGCCGGGGAGCTCGCCCGCCGCCAGGCGATGGATCTCGCTCTGCAGCGCCGGCGCGTGGGGGAACTCTCGATAGGCGAGCAGGCGAAAGGGGCGGGACGCGGCGCCGTCCGGCCATTCGACCAGCGCGGCGTCGATCGCGTCCGCAGACGTCCCCGACATCAGACCCACCACCCACATCGCCGCGGAGACTACTCCAGGGGACGGGCTCCGCGCAGGCCCCGGGGTCTCCGTGGGAGGCTCGACCGAAAGCTCGCCGTCCCGGGACAAGTCGTTGACAGGAAAGGCGAATCCACGATACTGCGCGGCCTGCGCGGGGTCCGTCGACCCGACGCGACGACGAGGCAAGCATGCAAGAGACCACGCGCGCCCAGGGCTGGGCCATCTGCGGCGGTGCCGGAGTCGCGGCCCTGCTCTTCCTGATCGGCATCTTCAAGGGCAGCTACTGGGCCCTGGCCATCCCGGTCGCGATCGTGACCCTGTTCGCCCTCGGCCTCGTCGCCTGGGTCGGCTTCACGATCGCCACGATCCAGGTCGAAGCCGACGACCTCTCGGAGACCAGAGAGGCCGCCGATGCCTCCGGCACTACGGCCGAAGACGCCGCCTGATCCGTGCGCATCGCCCTGCTGACCTATCGCGGCAACATGTTCTGCGGCGGCCAGGGCATCTACGCCGCCTATCTCGCCCGGGAATGGAAGAAGGCCGGCCACGACGTCCACGTCTTCGCCGGCCCCCCGCTGCCCGAGCTCGCCCCGGGCATCCCGCTCCACGAGATCCCGAACGACAACGTCTTCGGACGGACGCTCGACACCGCCTTCGATCCGGCGCGGCCCTGGTCGATGCTGAAGCCCCTCTCGCTCTGGGAGCTCGGCGTCTCGCGCTTCGGCGTCTTCCCCGAGATGCAGACCTTCGGATTCCGCCTCATGCGGCGCTTCCCGGAGCTCCAGCGCAAGCACCGCTTCGACGTGGTGTTCGACAATCAATGCCTCTCCTGGGGACTGCTCGGCATCCAGAAGATGGGCGTGCCGGTCGTGTCGGTGATCCACCATCCGCTCCACATCGACCGCGAGGCGGACTTCACGATCGAGCGCTCGCTGAAGAAGCGCATCAGCCGCACGCTCTACTTCCCGCTCTTCATGCAGCAGACCGTCGCGCCCCGGCTCGCGAAGATCGTGACCGTCTCGCAGGCCTCCCGCGAGGCGATCGAGCGTTATTTCGAGATCCCGCAGCAGGACGTCTCCGTCGTCTACAACGGCACCGACACCGAGATCTTCCGCCCCCTGCCCCACGTCGCGAAGGAGGCGGATCTGCTCTTCGTGGGCCGCACCGAGGATCGCAAGAAGGGCATCGGCACGATGTTCGAGGCGCTCTCGATGCTGCCCAAGCACGTGACGCTCAAGATCGTCGACGGGCGCATCCCGGCCCACGGCCTCGTCCCCCGCTACACGAAGCAGTATGGCCTCGAGGGTCGCGTCCAGGTCGTCGATCGCATGCTCACGGTCCCCGAGCTCGTCGAGCAGTATTCGACGGCGAAGGTCGCGCTCGTGCCCTCGTTCTTCGAGGGCTTCGGGTTCCCGGCGAGCGAGGCGATGGCCTGTGGGCTCTCGGTCATCGCGAACGCGGCCGGGGCGCTTCCGGAGGTCGTCGGCACCGATGGCGAGAGCGGACGTCTCGTGCCCCAGCGCAACGCGCGGGCGATGGCCGATGCGATGTGGGACTGCCTGCGGGACCCGGCCGAGACCGAGCGGATGGGCCGTGCGGCCCGGGCACGGGTCGAACGGCTCTTTCAATGGGAACGGGCGGCGGCGCAGCTCGTCGATGTCTTCGAGGAGGTGATCCGTGCTGCTCACGGTCGATCTCGAGCGGCTTGACATCCGGCCCGGCCATCTGCTCCTCGACGCAGGCTGCGGCGAGGGACGTCACTGCTTCGGCAGCCAGTCCCGCGGCGCGCGGGTCGTCGGCCTCGACCTCGACCTCTCGGCGATGCGGATGCCTTCGAAGGTCCTGCGCAAGCAGGGCCGCGCGCAGGGACGGCTCGGCGCCATGCTGCAGGGCGACGCCTTCCATCTCCCGTTCGCCGACGCGAGCTTCGATCGCATCATCTGCTCCGAGGTGATGGAGCACGTCCACGACTACCGCGCCGCCGCCCGGGAGCTCGCCCGCGTCGCGAAGCCCGGCGCCCGGATCGCGATCACGATCCCCACTGCCACGAGCGAGCATCTCTACCTGCGGCTCGGCGACGACTACTTCGAGAGTCCCGGCGGCCACATCCGGATCTTCCATCCCCGCGATCTCGCGAAGGGGCTCGCGGCCGCCGGCTTCCGGACGACGGGCTGCGGCTTCGCCCACGGCTTCCACACGCCGTACTGGATGCTCCGCTCCGTGATGCACCTGCCCTCGGCGGACAAGAGCCGACTCGTGCGGGGCTACCGGGAGTTCCTGATCCGCTCGACCGTCTCGCGCGCGATGGCCCGCGTCGAGCGTCTGCTCAACTACGTGTGCCCGAAGAGCGTGATCCTCTACGCCGAGAAGCCGGCCGAAAAGCCGGCCGAGAGGCGGACCGGGAAGAAGGCCGCGAAGCCGACGGCCAGCGGTCGCCCGCGAGACCCGGGTCGTCGCAAGCGGGCCGCGGCCGCCGCCTGAGATGCCGCGGCCGCTCCGAATCGCCTTCGTCGCCTATCGCGGCAACATGAATTCTGGCGGCCAGGGCATCTACCTCTGGTTCCTCGCCCGCGAGATGGCCCGTCTCGGCCACGAAGTCCACGTCTTCGTCGGACCGCCCTACCCCGACCCGATGCCCTTCGCACGGGTCGTGCGGCTCCCGAACCAGCAGTTCTGGGCGAAGTGGGTGCTCGGCCAGACGGACCAGATCGTGCCGCGGAAGGATCCGCTGCAGGTCCTCTCGCCGCTCAACTTCTACGAGCTCGTCGCGAGCAAGATCGGTTTCCTGCCCGAGCTCTTCGCCTTCAGCTTCCGCGCGTTCCGCCGGATCGCGGACGAGCTCCGCGCCGGCCAGCGCTTCGACCTCGTCCACGACGTGCAGTGTCTCGGCTATGGCCTGCTGGGGCTCCAGGCGATGGGGCTTCCGGTCGTGACGACCGTGCACCATCCGCTCACCGTCGATCGGCGCGCCTCGTTCCTCCGCGACGAGACGCTGCTCCAGGCGATCGGCACGATGAAGTTCTACCCGATCGGCATGCAATCCTTCGTCGCCCGGCGCCTCGACGCCGTCTTCACCTCCTCGGAGATCGGACGCCGACAGATCGTGCAGGATTTCGGGGTGCGCCCGGAACGCCTCCACAATCTGCGAAACGGCCTCGATACGGAGCTCTTCTCGCCCGACCTCGTCGTCGAGAAGAGAAGCGACGAGATCCTCTGCGTCGGCCGCTCCTCCGATCCCAACAAGGGCATCCGGACGCTGATCACCGCGCTCTCGAAGCTCCCCGCCCACGTCCGACTGGTGCTGGTCGACGACGACGCCCCCGACAACAAGGTGCGTCGCTGGGCGCGCGAGGTCGGCGTCGAGGACCGTGTCGAGCTGACGGGACGCGTCGACTCGGCCGCGCTGATCGGGCTCTACCGCCGGGCCGCCCTCGTCGTCGTGCCCTCGCGCTACGAGGGGTTCGGGCTTCCCGCCGTCGAGGCGATGGCCTGCGGCACGCCGGTCGTCGCGACCCGCGCCGGCGCCCTCGCCGAAGTCGTCGAGTTCACCGAAGGCGGCCTTCTCACGCCCCGGGACGATCCGTCGGCCCTCGCAGCGGGCATCGAGCGTCTGCTGGCGGACGAAGCGCTCCGCGCGCAGCTGGCCCGACGCGGCCGGGCGCGGGTCGTCGAGGCCTACTCCTGGCCTCAGATCGCGAAGGCGACGGCGGAGGCCTACGACGCACTGCTCGCGAAGCGCCGCGGCCCGGTCCACCCCACGCCGCCGGGCTGCTAGGCGCGCCCTTCAGCCGCCCGCGCGGGGGCGACCGACGAGGACCACGACGTCGGCGAGGCTCGGCAGGCGCCGGGCAAGGCCATCCGCGAGCCGGAGGAGGCCCTGCGCCAGGGGCGCCGGCAGGCGCCCGAGGAGCGCGGTCCAGCCGGGCATGCCCCAGCCGAGGGAGATCCCGATCACCTGCTCGATCTCGACGGCGCGCCCCGCCTGCTCCCGCATCAGGGCGAGCTCGTAGCGGGTGAAGTGGTCGCTCGGCGTGTCGTAGCCCCGGCGGCGGCGCAGGGGCCCGAGGGCGAGCCAATCCTCCCGCAGCCGATCGAGGGCCCGGGTCGCGCGACACGCCAGGGAGTCGAAGTTCGCGATCGCGAGCACCACGAGCCCCGATTGCCGCGTCACCCGCGCCATCTCGGCGATCGCCGACTCCGGATCGTCGAAATGATCGAGGGCGCCCTTGCAGAACGAGGCGTCGAAGCTCTGGTCGGCGAAGGGCAGCGCATCGGCCCAGCCCCGGACCCAGCGCGGTCCCCGCAGCCCGTCCGGCAGGGGCGCCGATTGGAAGAGCTGCGCCATCGCCGTCATCCGCGCCGACGGCTCCGCGCCGACCACGCTCGCCCCGGCACGCGCGAGGGCGACCGAGTCCTGTCCGACCCCGCTCCCGACGTCGAGCACCCGCCGCCCGGCGGCCGGCCGCGTCGACTCGAGCGTCACGTCGGTCATGCGCGCAAACAGGTACTCGCTGTCCCGCGCCAGATTGGTCGGAATCACGTCGCTCATGTCCCGATCGAGATCGACGACCCGCATGGGCCGGGACCCTAGCAGCCCGCCGGGCGGCTCCCGTCGGAACAACCGCGTACCGATCCGAACGCCGCTTCCGTTTTGAACGGTGCGGGTTCGGCGGCTCGGTCGCCTCGCGCGCCCCCGATGGCCTCCTCGCAGCCCCCCCTCGCGCGCGATCTCCGAAAAAATTTGCGCAGCGACCGCTCTTCGACGGGCCCCGATTCGCGAAGGATTCCGGAGGTTTGCGATGGGGGAGTGCAAAACGAAGAAGGAACTCGGGGAAATTCCCGGTCAAGTCGGCGCGCCGAGGCGCGGGATTGGCACGTCCCCTGCTTCGTGCGGCGCATGGCCGGCAACGCGATCGCATCGCAGGCGGCCCGAACAGCCAGGCGGCCCACCCGCTGAGCGCAAACCGGATAGGCGATCAAATGGCCCAAAAACGAGAGGAACCGATCGAGATGGAGACGCTGCTTCGCGAGGCCAAGGAACTGCACGACGAGATCCCCTCGATGCTGAAGGAGGAGATCGTCCTCGAGCACACGCCGCTGATCCGGTACATCGTGAACCGGATCGCCGTCCGCCTCCCGTCCCACATCGATCTCGACGACCTGCACAACACGGGCGTCATCGGCCTGATGGACGCGATCGAGAAATACGACCCCGAGAAGAACTGCAAGTTCAAGACGTACGCCGAGTTCCGCATCAAGGGCGCGATCCTCGACCAGCTCCGCTCCCTCGACTGGGTCCCGCGCAGCGTGCGCCAGAAGGGCCGCCGCCTCGAGCGGGCCTACGGCGAGGTCGAACAGCGCCTCGGTCGCGCGGCCAACGAGGACGAGCTCGCCGATTCGCTCGGCCTCGAGCTCGACAAGCTCCACACGCTGATCAACCAGGTGAAGGGCATCTCACTCGTCAACCTCGAGGAGATCCGCGGCACCAACTCCGACGGCGACCGCTCGGGCACCTTCGCCGACATCATCGAGGACGTGCAGTCCGAGAACCCCTTCGCCTCCCTCAAGCACATGGAGACGAAGCACGTCATCTCCGACACGATCGGCTCGCTCCCGGAGAAGGAGCGCCTCGTGATCTCGCTCTACTACTACGAGGATCTCAACATGAAGGAGATCGGGACGATCCTCGGGATCACCGAGAGCCGCGTGTGCCAGATCCACACCAAGGCCGTGATGCGCCTGCGCTCGAAGCTGAAGGGCATGGTCGACCGTTAGGCCGGAGGCGCGCAGCGCGCCCCCCCTTCAATCCTCGCCGTCCACGCCGACGAGCAGGACGGTCACGTTGTCGAACCCGCCGGCCCGGTTGGCGGCTTCGACGAGCCGCGCGGCCGCCGCGTCGAGATCCCGGCCGTCGCCCACCTGTTCGGCGATCTCGCCGTCCCCGACGTGGGTCGTGAGGCCGTCCGAGCAGAGCACGAAGACGTCGCCCGCCTGCGGCGTCATCTCCGCGAGGTCCGGCTCGATCCGGGGACGCACGCCGAGGGCCCGCGTCAGCACGTGGCGATGCGGATGGGCCCGGGCCGCCGCCTCGCTGATCGCCTGGCG
>JBIPOQ010000120.1:0-9007 GCA_044379055.1 Myxococcota bacterium | reverse complement strand
GGAGATCCTGCTCGCCGAGCTCGACCGACCAGGAGAGCAGGAAGGCGGCCCCGATGATCGCGATGCCGGTCCACGAGGCGATCGCGACATGACCCAGCGATCCTTCGGCGGACAAGAGCCAGGGAATCGGCAGGGCCAGGGCAATGGCCAACCACGCAATGATGCGCACATTCGATGAAGCTGCGGGCGCGCTCATGAAGGGCTGGCAGAATCGCCGCGCCCGGGGCGGGCGTCAATGGCCGTTTGCCTGGCGCGCGGGGTTTTCCGGGTCACCGGGCGCGGGCCTGGCTCTCGGCCTGGATCTTCCGCCAGCGGAACGGGGAGGCGATCTGTCCCCAATAGGTCTGGGGGAAGGCCTCGAGATCCGGAATCCCGATCGACTCCGGCGGTCTCCGGTCGCGCGGCCAGAAAAAGGTTCCGAAGACGAGGTCCCAGAGGATCAGGTTCGACCCGAAATTGGTGTTCGCCTCGGCGAGGTTCTTCGCGTGGTGCCAGCGGTGGAGCTCCGCCATCGAGAAGACGTAGTTCAGCGGGCCGAGGGCGACGCGGACGTTCGAGTGCTGGAGGTAGCCGAGGACGGCGGTCGCCAGGGCGAAGAGGACCATGACCTTGGGCGGCGTGCCGAGCAGCGTGAGCGGAATCAGCCCAGCCGTCGTGTCGACCACGATGTCGAGGGGGTGGAAGCGGGCGGCGTTGAAGAAGTAGAGGCGCGGGGCGCTGTGATGGGTCGCATGCAGGCGCCAGAAGGGCTCCCAGGTATGCGAGAGCCGATGACTCCAGTACTGGAACAGCTCCGCGACGACGAGCGCGAGGGGGAGCTGGAGCAGCAGGGAAGCGTCTTTCGGCCACAGCGCCGCAGTCCCGAGCGGCGCGACCAGCGCCGCGAGCGGAGCCAGCAGCTTGGGCACCACGAACAAGGTCGCCTGGGACGCAATCGAGACGCCGATGGCATGGCATATGTCGACGAGCACGTCGCGATGGGAACGGTTCCAGCTCTCCCAGTTCGGATGGAGCCGCTCGGCGAAGAAGACCACGACCGCCGTGCCGAACAGGATCGGCGCCGTGTTCCCTCCGCGCTCGATCACCTGATTGCCTGCGATCAGCGAGACGACCAGCACGACGGGAAAGAACAGCCACGAGGCGAGCTTCTCGAACATTCGGTTCCCCTGTCCGGATTCGGCGGCCGATTGTACCAATCCGAGCGCGGTCGGGTCGACTGGCCGCCCGCGCCGATCGGAGGCCGCCGCCCGCGTCCCTCACTGGACGCGGCGTTTGACCACGGCCAGCTCGTAGCGCCCCTTCTCGCCGATGAAGGCGTTGCCGAGCCAGGCCGTCAGGCCGACCACGATCGAGGTCATCAGCGCCGCCCAGAATCCCGAGATCCGGAACCCCTCGAGCAGCCAGGCGACCAGCGCCACCATGGCGGCATTGATCACGAACAGGAAGAGGCCGAGCGAGAGGAGCGTGATCGGGAGCGTCAGCAGGAAGGCGATCGGCCGGACGACGGCATTCACGACGCCGAGCCAGAGGGCGGCGAAGACGAAGGTCAGCGGACCCTCGAGGGTCACGCCGGGGACGAGGCGCGACGCCAGCCACAGCCCGAACGCGGTGATCGCCATGCGGATCAGGAATCCCATCAATCTTCTCCCTCGCCCTCTCTCTCGGGAAGGCGTCGAGGACGGCTCCGCGGCGCGCGGACGTCCCGCTCCGATTGCGCGGCGTGCGACGAGCCGGGAACGTGCGGGCTGGGACGGCGCTTCGCCAGATGGGCCCGCCAATCTCCGCTCTCGACGCGCCGATTCGCATCGAGCGGACGGTTGTAGACGTAGATCCAGCCGTGCACCCCGGACGGCTCGAGCAGCTCGACCCGCTCGCGGAGATAGTCCGAGCCCGCCGGGTCGCGCGGGTCGAAGCCTTCGAAGGCATCGAGCACCTCGAGCACCGTCGGATCGAGGATCGCGTGGAGCTCCCCGCAGACCTCGCCCCCGTCGCCCGGCTCCCGCCGCAGGGCGGGGTAGGGCCCCAGATCGAAGAGGGCGCCGGCGACGCGACAGGGTCCGACCCGGCGCAGCCCGGATCCGACGCCGAGTCGGTCGAGCAGGTCGAGCTCCGGCGTCGCGCTCGCCGCGGCCAGGTCCCGCATCAGCGAGCCATAGACGACGAGCCACTCCCCGTCCGCGCCGGGGGCCGGGGGACGGTCGGCCAAGACCTAACGGCTCGCGACCGCGGTGCGCAGGTTGGACAGGGCCTCGAAGGGCGTATCGACCACCTGGGTATTGATCATCCACTCGGGCACCCCGCCGCCGGGCTCGAGGTGCATCGTGAAGGTGACGCGCGTCTTTCCGGCTCCGGCGGGCTCGAGCAGCCACTGGCCGAGGGCGCGCCGCACGCGGACGCGGCCCTGCTGCTCGGGGTGGTAGTCCGGGGCGGCGGTGACGCGGATCGAAACGCGGCCGGTCGCGGGATCGATCGTCGTCTCGCTGCGGAACACGTTGTCGCGATCCTGCACGGGCCAGGGGGTGTCGAGGACGGAGTACTGGTACGAGACGTTGCCGTCGCGGGCGAGCAGGCGGGACTCGCTCGTGTTCGGGAACCAGTCCTTGAAGCGATCCGCGTCGCGCAGGACGGCACGGATCGCTTCGGGGGAGGCGGCGACGAGGGCGGTGCCCCGGAACTCGCGGATGCCGGAGCCCTCGACCGGGCGCGTATGGACGGCGATGCCGTCTCGCTCGCGGGCGAGACTCCAGGGACTCTCGCTGGCCCGGACCGGCCCGGGGCCCAGTCCTGCGAGCAGTCCGGCGAGCAGGACGGCGGCGAGGGCGGAGGAAGATCGGATGGGCTTCATGGCAGCTCCTGGCGGCCGCGCCGTCGCGTCGGTTCCGCGAATTCCGGGCGAGTCTAGCGGCCCCGCTTTCGACGCGGGACCCGACCTCCTACCGTCTCGCCGCGCGAATCCCCGCGCGAACCATGCCATGGACAGGAAGCCCCCATGCCCCGACTCGAGGGAAAGATCGCGATCGTGACCGGAGCCGCCCGCGGCACCGGGGAGCAGACCGCCCGTTTGTTCGCCGCCGAGGGCGCGCGGGTCGTCGTCGCCGACGTGCTCGTCGAGGAGGGACGGAAGACGGCGGCGGAGATCGGCTCGCAGGCGGCCTTCGTGCGCCTCGACGTGACCGACGAAGCGAGCTGGGCGAACGTGGTCGACGAGACGGTGCGTTGCTTCGGGCGGCCGACGGTGCTCGTCAACAACGCGGGGCTCCTCCACATCGAGGCTCTCGTCGATACGCCCGCCGCCGTGGTCGAGCGGCTCTGGCGGGTGAATACGCTCGGGCCCTTCCTCGGCATGAAGGCCGTCGCCCGCGAGATGCAGGCGGCGGGGGGCGGATCGATCGTGAACGTGTCGTCGGTCGACGGGCTGTCGGCGAAGAACGGGCTCGCCGCCTACGTGCCGACGAAGTGGGGGCTCCGCGGGCTGACCCGGGTCGCCGCGCTCGAGCTCGGGCAGATGGGCATCCGCGTGAATGCCGTCTGTCCCGAGGCAGGGGGCCCGGGCATGCGCCGGGCGTTCACGCCGGAGGGCATCGACCCGATGCAGACCCTCGCGTTCACCCACGACGTGATCCCGCACAACCAGAAGCGACCGGGCATCGAGATCATCCGCGACATCGCGCGCATGATCCTCTTCCTCGCGTCGGACGAGAGCCTCTCCTGCAGCGGCGCCGACTATCCCGTCGACGCGGGCTGGACCGCCGGACGGCGGCTCAAGTTCAATCCGGGCTATTCGGCCGACTGACCTTCGCGCGCGATCGGCGGGGGCGCGGCGGCGCGGGCGCTTCGGCCGCGGCGAGGGGCTTGCGCGCCGCGACCCATTTGGCAAGGTAGCCGGTGCCCTGGGTCGGCGACTCGAAGCCGGCGGTGCGGGCGAGCGCCTCCATCGGATGGGTCGCGTAGTGGGCGTAGTAGGGCTCGTGGAACTCGCGCGGGAAGAAATCGAGGGCCCAGTCGAGGTCCGCGTCGTCGCCCTTCTGCAGCGAGTCGACGAGCCCGAAGAAGCCCCCCGGACGCAGGACCCTGTGCGCCTCTTCGAGCACCTGCTCGCGCACGGGCAGCGGCAGCTCGTGGAACAGGAAGACCGAATAGACGGCGTCGAAGCTCCCGTCGGCGAATTCGAGGGCGGCCGCGTCGCCCTGGATGCATTCGACCCGCTCGTAGTCGGCGAGCTGCTGCCGGGCGTGGCGTGTGTAGGGGAAGCTCAGGTCGAGGCAGGTGATCTTCGCGCGCGGAAAGGCGCGGGCCACCGCATGGGTCGCGCTGCCCGTCCCCGAGCCGAGCTCGAGCAGGCGCAGCCCGTGTCCGTCGTGCTCCCGCCCGAAATGCCGGCGCAGCGGGGGCAGGATCAGGCGCCGCATCGCGTCGGCGCCGCCGCGAAAGAGGAGCTCGACCTGGTGCTCGTAGAGCTCGGCGGAGTGCTCGGAGAGATAGCCGTCGGTCTGGTAGTGGAAGTTCCGGCGATAGTAGGCGGGGAGCTCGTCGAGCCACGGCTTCGCCTTCGCCCCGAAATCCCGCGCATCGCGTCGCTTGCGGCGGGCGACGACCGACCGGGCGTCGCCGAGGATGCGCAGGAAGCGGCCGCCGTGGCCCAGGGCATCGCGCGGGGCCAGGACCGAGAGGGGGATCACGCCCTGCGCGATCTGTCGGGCGTCCTCCTCGAAGAGGGCGCGCAGCCGGCCGAGAGTCAGCTCGAGGGCTCGGCGCGAAGGAGCGGGTCGGGCCGCGCCCTTCGCCGGGCGCTGCAGCCAGAAGAGCGGGACGCTCTCGGCGAAGAAGAGCGCGCTGCGCAGGCCGTGGAGCGAGAGGGCCGCCCACTGCGTCCACTGCTCCGGCAGCACGGACGAAAAGGTCTCGTCGCCCGGCGTCGGCGTCGCGCTCGACGAGCTCATGCCCGTCCTCCCGCGCGGCCGGCCGGGGCGGCACCGCCGGCGAAGGGCGCCATGCCGAGCAGGGCGCGCGTCTCGGCGAAGCTCGCGAGCGGTCGCCCCACCTTTTCGCAGAGCGCGCGCGCCTCGCGGATCAGCTCTTCGTTCGAGGGGCTGCGCTCCTTCGCGTAGAACTCCTCGACCCCGACGTGGAGATGGCCGCCCCGCTCGAGGGCGAGCTTCGCGATCGGCGTCTGCATCAGGTCGCCCCCCCAGACGGACACGGACCAGGGCAGCCCGCTGCCCTCGAGCATGTCGAGATAGGCGAGCAGCCCCGACTCCGTCGGCATCAGGCCGAAGCTCACCCCGGGCTCGGTCGACATGAGACCGTACTCGCCGCCGAAGTAGAGCTTGACCATGGTGCCGGCCGGGAGTCGCCCCGCGCGTTGCCAGGCAAGCGTCGTGCGGAGCGCGTTCGGCTCGTAGATCCCGAGCGCCGGGCCCATGCCGAGCCGCTCGCAGAACTCGAAGGCGACCCGCACGTCGTCGTAGGAGACCGCGTAGACGCCGCCGACGGGCAGCCCGCCCGGGCCCGGGGCCCCGATGTTGGTCGAGCCCGGATCGAAGGCGCACATCGGGACCGGGACCTCCCGGGCGATCTGCTCGATGTGCTCGAGCTTGGCCGCCATGCCCGTCCCGCTCGTCAGCGTCGGATACCAGAGCGCGTCGGGGAGCGACTGCAGGATCGGTCGCCAGGCGGCGAGATAGTCGTCCGCCGCCTCGCGGCCCGTGAGCGCGATGTCGCTGTTGTGGGCGTGGACGATGCTCGCGCCGAGGGCGAAGCAGCGCAGGGCCTCGCGGACGATCTCCTCGGGGGCGCGAGGCGCGTTCGGATTCTTCGCCTTCGAGGTCATGCCGTTGATGGCCGCTTCCAGGATCACCGGGCTGTCGTTCCGGGACATGCAGAATCCTCCAGTTCGAGGCTCGATCAGGACGTTCTTCCCGCGCCGGGGCGGATCGAGCGTATCAGCGATGCGCAACTCCGGCTTCGCCCCGCGGGCCTCCTCAAGTGGATCTCCGACCCGGCCGATCCCGCGACGGTCGCGTCGTGTCCGATTGCGCCGAGGGAGAGCTTCGCCATGTCGATCCGCATCCAATCGTCCCGGGGTCGCCGATGGCGAGTCCCGCTCCTCGTCGTCGCCGGCCTGGCGCTCGCCGGCTGCGTCGGCGGGGCCTGGAATCGCGCCGTCGAGGAGGACACCCCGGCGGCCTACTACCGCTTCCTGCGCGACCACGCGGAGTCCAAGTACGCCGCCGAAGCCCGGGAACGACTCGAGTACCATAAGCTCCTCGCGAACCCCTCGCTCGCCGGCTTCGAAGCCTTCCGCAAGCGCCACCCCCAGAGCTTCCTGCTCGTCAACCTGAAGCCGACCCTCGAGAAGCCGGCCTTCGAGCACGCCCGCGCCCGGGGAACGGCGACCGCGTACCGCGAGTTCCTGACGGAGTTCCCTTCCGGTCCGCTCGCCGCCCGGGCGATCGGCAATGCGACCTACCTCGAGGCCCAGGCCTATCAAGGCGATCCGGTCCGGCTGGCCGACTTCGCCCGGATGCATCCGGAGAGCGATTTCGCCGCCGAGGCGACTCGGACCGCCGAGACCGTCGCCGCCCACGAGAGCGCGGGTCACGGGCGTCTGGGCATCCGCTTCGCGATCGATCCGGCCACCGCCGAGGCGCGGCGGGTGCGGCAGACCCTCGAGGAACGGATCCGCGAGCTCGCGATGCGGGCGGGCGTCCAGGTCGTGGTCCTGCCCGACGGCCCCGCGCCGGGCGGGCCCGGAATCGTGCTCGAGGTCGCCCACCACGAGGAGCCCGTCGCCGAGGCCGCCGAAAAGGGCCGGCTCGTCCAGCCGGGCATGCGCGGCTCGACCCGCCTCGTGCTGCGAGACGCCGCGAGCGGGAGCACGATCTCCGAGCGCTCGTTCGAGATCCGGGTCGAAGACAAGGCCCACGTCCCGGGGACGTCGGTGCTCTTCTCCGCCGCAGCGCCCCGCTACTGGGAAGAGTTCTTCGTGCCGTTCGCGCGCTGGAACAACGAGCGATCGGTTCGTCCGGCGATCGCGCTCTCGCGTCCGGTGGTCGACGTCGAGGGCATGGGCGATCGCAGCGTCGTCCTCTACGAGGACGGGGACTTCGATCTCTTCGATCTCTCCGATCCCCACGCTCCGGTCAAGCTCGCCGCCTACGATCGGGGCGAGAACTTCAAGAAGTGGAGCGGCGTGCGGGTGCTCGGGCAGCGCGTCGCGATCTTCGGGGAAGAGGGGCTCGAGCTGGTCCGCTTCGAGCAGGGCAAGGCGATGCGGGAGCGCTCGTGGTCCCGGGGCGAGATCGGGCGGGTGCTCGGCCTCGCGCCGGTGGGGCACGAGCTCGTCATCGTCGGGGCCAAGGGCATGCAGGTGATCGATCTCGAGAAGGGGACGATCCGGCGCGCCATGCGCCGGGTGCTCCAGGGCGTCGGCTCCGTCGGCAAGGCCCTCGTGTTCGCCGATGGCGAATCGATCTACGTCTCGAACCTCGACCTCGTGGGCGACGAGCGCGTGATCGCGCAGATGAAGCTCGGCCGGACCTTCGGCCCGAACCACGTGCGCGTGATCGATCGGACGGCGATCGTCACCGGTCCGGGTGGTGCCCTCGTGATCGACGTGTCCGTCGCCGAGCGACCGCGGGTCGTCGGCAAGCTCTTCTCGCGCGAGATCGGCGAGGTCTCCGACGCGACGCGCATCGACGGTCGGATCTATCTCGTCGGTCAGCGCGGGCTGCAGGTCCTGAACCGGAAGCTCGACGGTGTCGAGGAGACGATCGACGTCGGCGCGCGAACCCGGGTCTCGGCGATGGGGCGACATCTCGTCACCGCCGATGCCGCGGGGCTCCAGGTCGTCGATGCGTCGCCCTGGGCGCTGCATTCGATGCCCGCCGCGCCTGCGATGCCGGGGCCGGGGTCCTCACCCTCGCCTTGAGCCTGCGCGGGGCTCGTCCCGCTTCGGCCGGGCGCGCGCTCTGATAGATTGCGGCCATGCCGCGTCGGACCGCGAAGCGAGGCCGCTCGAGCGGAAGGAGCGGGCGGACCGGGACGAAGCGTCGCCGCGCTCGCCGCGGCTCGTCCGTGCGCACCCTCTGGCGGAAGGTCTCGAGTCGCGAGACGCGTCGCCGCGTGCGTCGCGCGTGGGGTGCGTTGCCCGACGCGGCGCAGTGGCCGATCGGGATCGTCCTGTTCGCCGCGCTCCTCGTCGCCGTGAACTTCGCCTACCAGGTCCTGCGCAAGCCGACCGAGCTCTATTTCCCGATCGAGGACTCGTTCCACAAGACCCACGTCGAGACCTGGGACGCCTACGGTCCTCTCTTCCGCCGGCATTCGACCCCGATCATCACGGCCGACTTCCTCGCGGCCCTCGCGCAGATCGAGGCCGCGGGGAATCCGGTGGCGCGGACCTACTGGCGCTTCGACTGGACGAGCGATCCGTTCGGCATCTACCGGCCGGCGTCGAGCGCGGTGGGCATGTTCCAGATCATCGACGGCACCTTCGAGGAGGCGAGCCGCTACTGCATCCACGATCACCGCGTCGTCGAAGAGGGGCCCTGGCACGACTGGAAGTCCTGCTGGCTGAACGAGCTCTACTTTCGAGTCGTTCCGTCGCACGCGATCGAGCTGACCTCGGCCCATCTGCACAAGAGCGTCGAGCGCGCGCTGCGTCGACATCCCGTCCGCGGGGCCAGCCTGCAGCAGAAGCAGGATCTCGCCGCGTTGATCCATCTCTGCGGCGCCGGGGCGGGGCAGGCGCATGCACGCCGGGGGCTGCGGCTCTCGCCGGGTCTGCGCTGCGGGTCCCACGAGGCGTATCGCTATATCTCGAAGATGCGGATGGCCCAGGCGCGGTTCAGACGGCTCGCGGCCGAGGAATGAGCCGGGACGCGATCAGCGGGCTGCGGATCGGACCGTCGGCCCCGTGATCCGGACCGGCACGCCGGCGCTGAAGAGCGAGACGCGCTCGACCCGGGTCCAGTCGACCCGCGCGATGTCGGCCCCCGCGGCCGCT
>JBIPOQ010000118.1:0-9041 GCA_044379055.1 Myxococcota bacterium | reverse complement strand
GCGATCCCCGTCGGCACGCCCAGTCCGAAGAGCTTCGCATAGCGCGCGAGGGTCTCGACGCCGAGCTTGCGACCGAGCTCGTAGAAGTAGACGTCGCACGAACCGGCGAGCGCGCGCTGGAGATCGACGGTGCCGTGGCCGCCCTTCTTCCAGCAGCGATAGGTCCGACGGCCCAGGCGGTAGAAGCCGTTGCAATGGGACGTGTTCGAAGGGGTGATCGTCTTCTCGGAGAGGCCGGCCGCGGCGACGAAGGCCTTGTAGGTCGAGCCGGGCGGATACACGCCGGCGACGGCGCGGTTCCGCATGGGGTGCCACTCGTCGGCGTTGAGTGAGCGCCAGATGTCGCGCGAGATCGAGCCCGCGAAGGCGTTCGCGTCGTAGGTCGGCGACGACACCATCGCGAGCACGTCGCCGTTGTTCGGATCGAGCGCGACGATCGCGCCCATCCGGCGCGGCTCGGCGGGGTCTCCCGTCAGGAACGCCGCCTCGGCCGCCTGCTGCAGGTCGAGATCCATCGCCAGGACGACGCGTCCGCCCGGCGTCGGCTCGATCCGGTCGAGCTCCTCGATCTCGCGTCCGGCGACGTCGACGATGCGATTCACGCCGCCGCTCCGGCCGCGCAGATGCACCTCGTAGGAGGCCTCGATGCCGGTCTTTCCGATCGTCTCGCCCGCACGATAGTCGGCGAGATCCTCGCGCCCGAGCTCCTTCTGGTCGATCTCGCCGATCGTCCCGAGCAGATGGGCCGCGAGCTCGCCATGGACGTACTCGCGCAGGGGCTTGCCATAGAACTCGATGCCCGGAAGCGCATAGCGATGCTCGGCGACCATGGCCCGCTGCTCGAAGCTCAGGTCCTCGGAGAGCGAGACCGCCTGGAAGCGCGCGCGCCCCTTCGGGCGCCCCACCTTCGCCGAGATCTCCTCGGGATCCCGTCCGAGGATCGCCGCGAGCACGGACCAGGTCCGCCAGGGATTCAGCACCTCGTTCGGCATCACGTCGACGTGGTAGGCCGGGCGGCTCGCCGCGATCGCGCGACCGTCGCGATCGACGATCATGCCGCGCGGCGCGTCGAGCTGCACGGTCCGGACGTAGTTCTCCTGCGAGCGGGTCGCGAGGTAGTCGCCCTCGAGGATCTGGAGCTGGAAGAGCCGGCCGATGAAGACGGTGAAGAGCGCGAGGACGACGAACACGAGGGGCCAGAGCCGGATGTCGCCGGGCCCGTCCCCGCTGTTCGAGAGTCGGCTGCGCCCCAGCGGCTCGCTCACGGGCGGGACCTCCCCGAATAACCGAGCGCGAGCCCGCTTCGCCGCGAGACCTCCTCGTCCGCGAAGCGATTCACGATCCGCTCGACGAGTCCGACGACGACGCCCGCAGACAGCATGTGGACGACCGCCTGCGCCACGGCGACGGCGAAGACCTCGATCCCGAGCAGCTCCGGCCCGAGAAAGACCGACCGCGTCGCGACGATCCCGAAGCCGTAGGCGAGCGAGAGCGCGAACGTGAGCAGCGCCGTCGGGATCCCGCCCGAGAGATCGAGCTGTCGCGCGGCGATCGCGGCGGCGAGATAGGTCAGGAGCCGGAGCAGGGCATGTTGGCCGAGCAGCGAGCCCGAGACCGCGTCCATCGCGAAGCCGAGCAGGGCCGAGAGGAGGAATCCCGACAGGAAGCCCGGCCAGCGCAGACCGAGGCCGACCACCACGAGCCACGCCAGATCCGGACACCACGGCGGCGGCAGGGCCCGGGCGAGCCCCCCCTGCAGCATGAGCGCCAGGAGGCCGAAAGCGAGCACGGCCAGCGTCGACTTCAAGGCGGAGAGACCTCCGGGCCGGTCTCGACTTCGGCGGATGTCCCCTCTTCCGATCCGCCCGCCGTCACGACCTCGGACGGCGGCGGGCTGCTGACCGCCCCGGGCCCGGCCAGGTCGTCTTCGGGCGAGTTGGAGCGATAGAGAAGCTCCATCGTCGGACCGCGCCGCAGCATCACGAAGACCTGCTCGAGCTGACCGAGATCGACGGCGGGACGGACGACGGCGATCTGCGTCAGCTGGCCGGTCGCGTCCCGGATCTCGGCGACCCGCCCGAGCCGAAGCCCCTTCGGATAGATGCCGCCGAGCCCCGACGTCACGACCTCGTCGCCGACGACGACGTCCGACTCGCGCACGAAGAACTCGAACTCGAGCGACTCCCGCCCCGCGCCGCGCACGATGCCGCGCGCACGGCTGCGCTGGACCAGGGCGTCGACGGCGCTCTGGTGGTCGAGCAGGAGCATGGTCTTCGCCGCATGGGGCGAGGTCGCGGTGACGACCCCGACGACGCCTTCCTGCGTCACCACCGGATTGCCGGGCAGCACGCCGTGCTCCGCGCCGCGATCGACGAGGATCGAGCGGAACCAGGGCGTCACGTCGAGACCGACGATCTCCGCCGGCAACATCGGGATCTCCGCCTCGTCGCGCATGGCCGCCACCCGCTCGAGGTGGCCGCTCGTCACGAGGGCCTCGCGGAACTGCACGTTCTCGGACTCGATCTCGGCGAGTCGCAGGGCGAGACGCGCGTTCTCGGAGCGCACGCCCAGCAGATCCACGTAGTCGCGATAGAAGCCCTTCACGCCGTCGATCGGCGCGGAGACCAGTCGCTCGATCGGCGCGGTGACCTCGAGGATCGTCGCCTGCCACCAGGGCAGCGGGCGTCCGCCCTCCCCGACCCGCCGACGGTCGACGACCATCGACACGACGGCGACCAGCAGGAGCGCGACCACGACGAGCGGTCCCCCCAGGCGCTTCAGAAGATCGGGCATACCCCCTCGACCCGTCCCCTTCCCGTCTCGCGTCGGATCAGGAGATCGGCGAGCGGAGGGTGACCTCGCGCAGCAGCGCGATTTCGTCGAGGCAGCGTCCCGTTCCGACCGCGACCGCCGTCAGCGGATCCTCGGCCAGCATCACCGGCAGCCCCGTCGTCTCGCGCAGCAGCACGTCGAGATTGCGCAGCAGCGAGCCGCCCCCCGTCATCACGATGCCCTTGTCGACGATGTCCGCCGAAAGCTCCGGCGGCGTCTTCTCGAGCGCCATCTTGACGCTCTCGACGATCGCGTTGATCGGCTCGGCCAGCGCCTCGCGCACCTCTTCCGACTTGATCTCGAGCGTCTTCGGGACGCCGACGACGAGGTCGCGGCCCTTGATCTCGACCGACTCGATCGTGTCGGAGGGATAGGCCGTGCCGATCTTGATCTTGATGAATTCCGCCGTCCGCTCGCCGATCAGCAGGTTGTACTTGCGCTTGACGTAGTTGATGATCGCGTCGTCCATCTTGTCGCCGCCGACGCGGATCGAGTTCGAGTAGACGATCCCCGACAACGAGATCACGGCGACCTCCGTCGTCCCGCCCCCGATGTCGATGATCATGTTGCCCGACGGCTCGGTCACCGGCAGCCCGGCCCCGATCGCCGCCGCCATCGGCTCCTCGATCAGGAACACCTCGCGCGCGCCGGCGAGCATCGCGCTTTCGCGCACCGCGCGCTTCTCGACCTCGGTGATCCCCGACGGCACGGCGATCACGATCCGCGGCCGCACCATCGTGCGCCGGTCGTGCACGCGCCGGATGAAATAACGCAGCATCGCCTCGGTGATGTCGAAGTCGGCGATGACGCCGTCCTTCAGCGGCCGGATCGCCACGATGTGGCCCGGCGTCCGGCCTAACATCTCCTTCGCGGCCTTGCCGACGGCCCGGACCTTGTCGGGGCCGCGCGCATCCCGGGACACCGCGACCACGGAGGGCTCCGACACGACGATGCCGCGACCCTTGACGTAGACGAGGGTATTCGCCGTGCCGAGGTCGATCGCGAGGTCGTTCGAGAACCAGCCGAGGACCGTGTCGAAGATGTTCACTTTCCCACTCCTTGAAGACGCCCCTCTTGCAGAGGTCCCTGAAGACGTTTCGCCATCGAAGCGTTCCGCCGCCGCGGGCTGCGCCTGCGCCCCGGCCGACCCCCGCGGAGGCGCCGGGTCGGACACCGCCCATCCGGGTCCGGTCGGTCTCGCCCCATCTCCGGGATCATGGGCAGCTCGGTGGCTAAACACCCGAAACGAAAAAGAACTTCTCCTGCACGGCAGGGGACCTACGGTAACGGCGGGCCCTCTCCCGGGCAATCCGAAGTTAACGGATCGGGACGGGCTCCATCAGGGCGAAATCTCGCTTGCCGCGCACCGCCGGGGTCTCGTACTGTTCGCCGCACTCACCACCCGAGGTCGCCCTTGCTCGAATCCATGCGCCGAGGCCAGCGATGGCTGACCCTGATCTTCGTCAGCGTGATCGGAGCCGTCTTCGTCTTCTTCCTCGGCTCGGGCGGCGGCTTCGGCCCCGCAACCCCCACGGGAAACGCCGTGATCCAGCTGGACGACGTCCGCCTGACCCAGTCCGACCTCGACCGGGAGCGGAGCGTGATGGAGGACCGACTGCGGGCCGAGCTCGGCGATGCCTACGACCAGCTCGGCGCCGATCAGTACCTGGAGACCCAGGCCCTCTCGCGCATGGTGAACCAGCTCGTGCTGGCCGAGGCCGCGCAGGAGCTCGGGATCCAGGTCACGAAGGACGAGATCCGGCGCGTCGTGCAGTCGAGCCCCGGCTTCATCGACGAAGAAGGGCGCTTCAACCCCGAAGCCTTCGATCGCTTCGCCCAGGACCAGTTCGGTAGCCAACGGGCGTTCATGGAGACCTTCACCCGGGACCTGCTCGGCCAGAAGCTGGTCCAGCTCCTCGCGGGCCAGACGACCCTCTCCGACGCCGAGCTCGACCTCCACGTCCGCTACGAGCTCGAGGAGTCGAGAATCGCCTTCGTCGCCTTCGACAAGAACCAGCTCGGCCCCGACGAGGTCGTCGAGGACGCCGACGTCGAGACCTACGCCGCCGCCCACGACGCGGAGCTGCGCGAGCTCTTCACGACCCGCGAGGCCGATCTCTCGCAGCCCGAGCGGGTTCGCGCCCGGCATGTGCTGGTCTCCGTGGCGAGCGACGCGAGCGAGGCCGATCTCGCCGCGGCCCGGGAGAAGGCCCAGGCCGCCCGCGACCGGATCCTCGCGGGCGAGGACTTCGCCGTCGTCGCCCAGGCGGTCTCGAGCGATACCCGCACCGCCGCCCAGGGCGGGGACCTCGGCGTCTTCGCCCGGGGCGTGAACGATCCGGCCCTCGACGACGCCGCCTTCGCCCTCGAGGCGGGGGGCCTCTCCGAAGTCGTGCGATCGGTCTACGGGTTCCATGTCGTCCGGGTCGACGAGAAGCTCCCGGCCGAGAAGGCGACCTTCGAGGGCCACCGCCTGGCCCTCGCCCGCGAAGGGGCGACGCGGGAACGCGCGACCCGGCTGGCCGAGGAGAAGAGCCAGGCCCTGGTGACGGCGATCGCCGGCGGCCAGTCCCTCGAGGACGCCGCCCGCGCGGCCGGGCTGAACGTCGAGCGCCCGCCCGGACTCAAGCGGCGGCCGGACGGCTTCGTCCCCGGGCTCGGAGCGGCGCCGGAGATCCTGACGGCCGCCTTCGCTCTCGAGACCGGAAAGTCGAGCCCCGAGGTCTTCGATCTCCCGGACAAGAAGGTCGTCGTCGAGGTGCTCGAGCGCGTCGCGCTGTCGGAAGACCAGGTGAAGGCCGAGCGCGCGACCCGGCGGGACAACGCCCGGATGCAAAAACAGAACGAGACGATCCAGGCCTGGCTCGACGACTATCGCACCCGCCTCGAGCGGTCGGGGCGCCTGCTGATCAACGCGGAGCTGGCGCTCGGCTCGTAGGCCGGAGGCCGGAGGCCGGATCGTCGATCCCGAGCGCCGCGACGGCGTCAGGCGAACGATTCCTTTCGGTGTCGGATCAGCTCGATGAACTCCGAGCGGGTCTTCGGGTCGGACTCGAAGGTGCCGCGGAGCGAGCTCGTGATCGCGAAGCTGTTCTGCTTCTCGACGCCGCGCATCATCATGCAGAGGTGCTTGGCCTCGACGACGACGCCGACGCCCTTGGGCTTCAGCACGCTCTCGAGAGTCTGGGCGATGTCCATCGTCAGCCGCTCCTGGACCTGGAGTCGGCGCGCGAAGATCTCGACGGTGCGCGGGATCTTCGAGAGACCGACGACCTTGCCTTTCGGGATGTAGGCGACGTGGACCCGGCCGAAAAAGGGCACCATGTGGTGCTCGCACAGGCTGTAGAAGTCGATGTCCTTGACCATGACCATCTCGTCGTAGTCGACGTCGAACAACGCGCCGGTCAGGACCTCTGCGGGATCCTGGCTGTAGCCCTTGGCGAAGAAGCGCATGGCCTTGGCCACGCGGTGCGGCGTCTTCACGAGCCCGTCGCGTTCGGGGTCCTCGCCGATCTCCCTCAGGATCGCCGCCACGCTGCGCTCGATGGGATCGGAGGCGTGACCACCGTCTCGGCTCATGGAGATCTCCGTTCGATGCCCCGCCAAGGCGCGCGACGCACGGCGATCGCTCTCGATCGCCCGGTCCGGCCACGGGTCGGGTGGAGGGCGAGCTTAGCCGCTCCCCCCCTGCGAGTCAGAAGCGCGAAGCCCGATGCGACCAACTTGCGGGCCGCCTGCGCGCCGGTCGGAGGGCTCAGAACTCGCGAATCAACCCGCGCACGATGCCGCGGATCTCGACCTGGGAGGCGTGGAACTCCATCGGCGCCATCGTCTGGTTGGCGGGGACGAGCTTGACCTGGGAGCCGGTCCGGTAGAACCGCTTGAGCGTCGCCTCCTGGCCCTCGACGAGGGCGACGACGGTCTCACCGTTGCGCGCCTCGCGCCGGCTCTCGATCACCACGAAATCGCCGTCGCAGATCTGGTCTTCGATCATCGAATCGCCGCGCACGCGCAGCACGTAATGATCCCGGCCCCGACTGGTCATCGCCGCGGGCACGGCGAGGGTCTCCGCCGTCCCTGCATCGGGCTCGATCGCCTCGATCGGCCGACCCGCCGCGACCGCGCCCAGGATCGGCAGCTCGACGCTGTCCTGGGCGCCGGCGCTCGGGACGGGCTCGACGGAGCGCGACCGGTTCCAGGCCTTGCGCAGGTAGCCCTTGTCGACGAGATGCTTGACGTGTTTGTGGACCGTCGCGACCGAGGAGAGATCGAACGCGGCGGCGATCTCCTCGAGGCTCGGCGAGTAGCCCTTGTCGAGGACGAAGCGGGAGACGAAATCGAGAACCTCCCGCTGGCGGCGGGTCAGCGCCTGGGTCTGCTCCGGGACTCGTGCGGCATTCGGCATGACGGGCTCCTCCGACTTCGATGGACTTTCGCCCGCGTAACGTGACGAAATCGAGGCGAAAGTCAACGATCGCCGGAACGGACGGAGTTTTTTTCCAGGGGTTGGTTGACGGTGACCTCCCAGGGTCTAGCTTGCCCGACCGTTGGCACTCGGCGTCGTCGACTGCCAACGGAGGGTCGGCCCATCCGGTCGACCCGTAGCCATCGATTCAACCAGGAGACGAGCCCGCCCGGATCGGGCAGCCCGGCTCCAACCACCAACCGAGCCCTCTCGATCGATCGGGGGGGCACATCGTGCTCGGCCCGCCCCCCTCCTTCGAGACGGACGGCGCCGTCGAGACCGATCATAAGAGAGGCGACTCATGAAGATCCGTCCGCTCCAGGACCGCATCCTCGTCAAGCGCGTGGATGAGGAAAGCAAGACCAGCGGGGGCATCATCATCCCCGATACCGCCAAGGAGAAGCCCCAGGAGGGCAAGGTCGTGGCCGTCGGCCCCGGCAAGACGCTCGAGAACGGGACGGTTTCCGAGCCCGGCGTGAAGCGCGGCGACCGCATCCTCTTCAGCAAGTACGCCGGCACCGAGATCTCGGTCGAAGGCGTCGAGCACATCATCATCCGCGAGGACGACGTCCTCGCCATCTACGAATAACATCTACGCTGCGATAGCGAGGAGGTCCATCCAATGGCCAAAATGGTGATTTACGAACAGGACGCGCGGGCGAAGATCCTCGCCGGCGTCGACGGACTGGCGAACGCCGTCCGCGTGACGCTCGGCCCGAAGGGCCGCAACGTCATCATCGACAAGAGCTTCGGCTCGCCCACGATCACCAAGGACGGCGTCACCGTCGCCAAGGAGATCGAGTTCGAGGACAAGTTCGAGAACATGGGCGCGCAGATGGTGAAGGAGGTCGCTTCGAAGACCTCCGACATCGCCGGCGACGGCACGACGACGGCGACGGTGCTCGCCCAGGCGATCTTCCGCGAGGGCAGCAAGCTCGTGGTCGCCGGCATGAACCCGATGGATCTCAAGCGCGGCATCGACAAGGCCGTGGCCGCGATCGTCGAGGAGCTCGGCAAGATCTCCAAGCCGACCCGCGACTCGAACGAGATCGCCCAGGTCGGCACGATCTCGGCCAACTCCGACGCGACGATCGGCAAGATCCTCGCCGAGGCGATGGACAAGGTCGGCAAGGAAGGCGTGATCACGGTCGAAGAGGGCAAGAGCCTCCAGACCGAGCTCGACGTGGTCGAGGGCATGCAGTTCGACCGCGGCTACCTGTCGCCCTACTTCGTGACCAATCCCGAGGCCATGGAGGCCGTCCTCGAGTCGCCGGTCATCCTTCTCCACGAGAAGAAGATCAGCAACATGAAGGACCTCCTGCCGCTGCTCGAGCAGGTCGCTCGCGCCGGCAAGCCCCTCCTGATCGTCGCCGAGGAAGTCGACGGCGAGGCGCTCGCGACGCTCGTCGTCAACAAGATCCGCGGCACGCTCAACGTGTGTGCGGTCAAGGCGCCGGGCTTCGGCGATCGCCGCAAGGCGATGCTCCAGGACATGGCGGTCCTCACGGGCGGCCAGGTCATCGCCGAGGAGCTCGGTCTCAAGCTCGAGAACGTGACCATCAAGGACCTCGGCCAGGCCAAGCGCGTGTCGATCGACAAGGACAACACGACGATCATCGACGGCGCCGGCGCGAAGAAGGCCATCGAGGGTCGCTGTGCGGAGATCCGCAGCCAGATCGAGGTGACGACCTCCGACTACGATCGCGAGAAGCTCCAGGAGCGCCTCGCGAAGCTGGTCGGCGGC
>JBIPOQ010000119.1:0-9041 GCA_044379055.1 Myxococcota bacterium | reverse complement strand
ACCCAGCCGTCGCCGTCGCGCCGGGCGCGGGTCGTCATCTCGGTCGGATCGGAGCTCGCCGTGAAGGGCTCGGTCATCGAAAAGGTGCTGCGGATCTCGCCCCGCATGAGCGGGTAGAGCCAGCGTTCGCGCTGGGCTTCGTTCGCACCGACGGCGAGCAGCTCCGCGTTGCCCGAGTCCGGGCCCTGGCAGCCGAAGATCTCGGGGGCGAGGGAGTGGCGGCCGAGGATCTCGTGGATCAGGGCGAGCTTGAGCTGGCCCATGCCCTGGCCGCCGTGCTCGGGGCCGAGGTGCGGGGCCCAGAGTCCCTTCTTCTTGACCTCGGCCTTGAGCGGGGCCCAGAGCGCGTCGAGCTGCTTCTGGTCCAGGCCCTCGCATAACAGGTCGAGCGGGATGATCGTTCCGTCGACGAACTCGCGGATCCAGGCGAGGGTGGTCTCGAACTCGGGCTCGGTCGAAAAGCTCCAGGCCATGAACGTCTCCTCGGACGGGGGCTCGATCGGAGCGCGGCCGAACGAGCGGGGGCGAAGGCAGGGCGACGGCGCGGCAGAGAGTACCGACGGCACCGCGATGCGCCGAGAGGGGTCGATGCGCTTGACCGGCCGGCGTTTTGCCGGTTCAGTCCGTTCGATCGGCGAATCGCTGTCCCGTCGGAGGTTCTCGTTTGCGCGCATGGGTCGGACTCTCGAGCCCGCTCGGTCCCACGGCTCGTCTTCTCCTCTTCGTCTTCCTGGGCCTCGCCGCGGGTTGTGGAGGCTCCGCGCCGGAGGTCGATCCGAGCTCGCAGCGGTCGCTGCGTCAGGGGCCGGTCGTCGGAACGGCCTCCGAAGACGGCCATGTCCACGCCTGGCGCGGCCTCCCGTACGCCGCCCCGCCGGTCGGACCGCTGCGCTGGCGCGCCCCCGAGCCGGCGCCGGGCTGGGAAGGCCTCCGCGCGGCGACCGAATCGGGCAACCGCTGCGTTCAGCTCGGCGGCGATCCGGTCCAGGGGAGCGAGGATTGCCTCTACCTCGACGTGCATGCGCCGGCGGTGGCCGTCGATGCGGTGCCGGAGGGCCGCGAGCGCTGGCCCGTGATGTTCTGGATCCACGGCGGCGGCAACAGCATGGGCTGGGGCGACCAGACGCCGCCCGCGGCCCTCGTGCGCGACCACGAGGTCGTCGTCGTCACGATCAACTACCGCCTCGGCATCTTCGGCTGGCTCTCGCATCCCGCGCTCCGGGCGGGGGCGAAGGGCTCCCTCGATCGGTCGGGGAATTTCGGGACCCTCGACATGATCGCGGCCCTGCGCTGGGTCCGGGAGAACATCGGTGCCTTCGGCGGTGATCCCGGCAACGTCACGATCTTCGGCGAGTCGGCCGGCGGCGTGAACGTCTACTCGCTGCTCGTGTCGCCGGCGGCCTCGGGGCTCTTCCATGCGGCGATCAGCCAGAGCGGCATGCCGGCATCGGTGACCCGTGTGCAGGCCGAGGGCTTCACCGACGAGGCGCCGGACGCCGCGGGCGTGTCGCGCGCGGGACTGCCGGGCAGCTCGAACGAGCTGCTGCTCGCGCTCCTGCGTCGAGCCGGGAAGGCAACGGATCGAGCGGGCGCGAAGGCCGTGCTCGCCGGCATGGGCGACGCCGAGATCGAGGCCTTTCTGCGCGGCTTCTCGGCCGAAGAGCTGCTGCAGCCCTTCGTCGACGTGATGCGCGACGAGCCGATGCCGATGTACATGGCGCCGGCGGTCGTCCGCGACGGCTTCGTGATCCCCGACGAGCCCCTGCTCGAGGCGCTCACCGGACTCGGCGGCCACGAGCGCGTCCCCTTCGTCGCCGGGACCAATCGCGACGAGCACAAGCTCTTCTTCCTCATGAGCTCGCCCCACGTCGAGCGGACCTTCGGCCTGCCGACCGGGCTCGTCAACGAACGACTCTACGACCTCGAAGGCGAGTACGGCGGCGCGATGTGGCGCGCGATGGGGACGGACGAGCCCATCTCCGCGCTGGCCGCCCGCTCCGGGCCGCCGGTCTTCGCCTATCGCTTCGACTGGGACGAGGAGCCGAAGATCCTCGGCGCCGACCTCTCGAAGCTGCTGGGGGCCGCGCATGCCCTCGACCTGCTCTTCGTGTTCGGGCTGACCGATCTCGGCTTCGCGAACCGCTTCGTCTTCGAGGATGCGGAGTCCGCGGAACGGCTCTCGCGTCAGATGCGCTCGTACTGGGCGAACTTCGCCTACACCCACGATCCCGACCGGGGTCGCAACGACGACCTGCCGGACTGGGAGCCCTGGAACGTCGAGCCGGACGCGAAGAAGTTCATCATCTTCGACTCGGATCGCGACGGCGGCATCGAGTTCGGGACCGACGTCCTCGACGCGCGGAAGGTCCTCGCCCGGGCCGAGAAGGATCCGCGGCTCGCGAGCGACGAGGAGCGCTGTCGGGTGTTCCGCAACTTCGTGCAGTGGAGCGAGGCGCTGAGCGTCGAGGCCTACGGCGAGATCCTGAACGGCGCCTGCCGCGACCATCCGATCGGGACGCGCACGCCCTTCCCCTCGCTCTCCCACGAGTTCGAGAGAGGCTAGGCGACCTCGATGAGGCCGTTCGCGACCCGCGCGTGCCGGCCTCCGAGGTCCTCGTCCGCGAGCAGCGCATTCATCAGCGCCGCATCTTCCGAGCGGGCGAAGACGCGGACGCCGTCATCGGTCAGGGCCGTGATGGTCGCCTTGCGCGGTCCTTCGTGTCCGACCTCGACCGTATAGGACTCGACCGTCACCGGGCCCTCACGGCCTTCCTCCGCCGATCGGCGCGGGAGCGCCGCGAAGGCGTCGCTCACGTCCTCGATCTGCGGCGAAGGCGCCGCGCCGGGGTCGGTCGAATAGACGCCGTAGCCGAAATGCGCGTAGAAGCCCCCGAGCGAGCCGACGACGCCGAGCGAGCCGGGCTCGGCGCGCAGGCGTTCGAAGAGGCTCACCTTGCTGTGCAACACGTAGCTGCCGAGCGGACCGCCGAAGAACGTCATGCCTCCGGTCAAGCTCGGCAGGGGGTCGAGGCCGAGGCCGAGGGATGCGGCGCCTGCCTGGACGGCGAACGGAAAGCAGGAGTAGACGTCGACGTGGTCGAGCTCGTCCGGACGGATGTCGGCGAGCTCGAGCACGCGCTGGGCGGCGAGCTCCTGACCGGGATGTTGGTGGAGCGCGATCCGCTCCTTGAGCCGCGTGCCGAAGCTCATCTCGGTCGCCGCACGCAGGTGGATGCGCTGCGCAGCCGGCACCCCGAAGCGGTCCGCGGCCTCCGTCGAGCAGATGATGAAGGCGGCGCTCTGGTCGACGGAGATGTTCGAGGTCATGAGCTTCGTGTACGGGTAGTGGACCATGCGATTGCCCGGGCCGGGATTGAGGATCGTCTCGGCGTCGACGGCCTCGCGGATCCAGGCGTGGGGATTGCGGCTGGCGATCTGGCTCATGCCCGCCTGCAGCTCGGCGAGCCGATGGCGATGGGCTTCCGGCGACTCGCCGCGGGCCCGGCGAAGCGACGTCTCGCAGAGGCCGAACATCGCGGTCGCGCTGACGACCCCGGCGCGCTCCTCTTCGGGCATTCGGGCGTAGTCGAAGCGTCCGACCTTGTCGTCGGGCGTGCCCTCGGTCGCGTCGTTCCAGGCGGGCTCGAGGCCGCGCTTTGCGAGGCGCCTTCGACTGTTCTCGCTCTCGCCGCCCGCGAGCGCGACGACGTCCATCCGGCCCGCCTCGATCTCGCGGCAGCATCGGTCGACGAGGACCTGGACGATGTGGCCCGACAGGGCACCGAGCATCGAGCGCGCGCCGGGCGAGCCGAGGCGTTCGGCCAGCAGGCGGCCGGGATCGGCGTATCGCCAGACCCCCTTCGGTACGGCGATCGCGTCGAGCGCGCCGACCAGGGACGGCGCGCCCGCATCCTCCGCCGCGGCGCGGATCGATCGTTCCATCAAGTCGAGGGGAGAGAGGGCGAGGCGCGGATCGTCGAGCTTCTGGCTGGATTGCGCGATGCCCACGATGACGGGGCGTCGGTTCGGCTGGGGGGACACGGGTTCTCCTGCGTGGCCTGCGCTCGCATCGGGAGGCAGGGCCGTCTCGGGCGCGGCGAGTGGATAGCACCGCCGCCGCGCGGCGCGCGAGGGGCCGTCCCGGAGCCTCTGGCGCTCTCGCGCTCAGCGCTCGTCGGTCATCCAGCGGTGGCGGTCGAGGGCGGCCGACTCCGCCGCCGCCCGGTCGCGCGGGAGCAGGAAGCCCTCTTCGACCAGGGCATCGATGGCCTGCTCCACCTGGGCCTGGTAGTCCCCGACCGTCGGATAGAGGCTCGCGAACGACGGTCGCCGATCGCCCTGCCGCCGATCCGCATCGCTCCGGGCGAAGGGCGCGAACGCGCCGAGGTAGCCGACCATCTCGTCGGTCGCGAAGGGCGCGCCCGTGCGCAGCGCGAAGGGGGCGAAGGTCCCGATCGGAACGCGCAGCTCGACCGGACGGATGCCGGTCGCCTCGTTGCCGAAGCGATCCGTTCCCGGCACACGGACCGCGAAGGGCGCGACCGGCCGGGGCGGCTCGAAGTCGAGGATGCCCGCCGACCAGTTCGGACCGAAGTCGAAGGGGTAGGCGACGTGGGGGCTCCGGGGACGGACGAGCTCCGTGAAGGGGAAGACGATCTTCGAGGGCTCGACGAGGGTGCCGGCGGCGATCGTCGGGACGTTGGTCGGCGGCGGCGGGTCGTCGCGCTCGATCCACTCGAGCATGTGGACGAGCAGCGCGCGATGGATGCCGGAGGTGTCGACGGCGCTGCCGCGATACAGGCCGGGGGCCGTCGCGGTGGCTTCGGCGGGCGGGAAAGGCAGCGAATAGTGGGGGGCGCCGGCGATGTGGTAGAGGCGCTCGTTCTCGAGGGGCTCGACGTCGGTGCTGCCGTCCGGAGTCATGTGGATCAGGGACGCGGCTCGGCCCCAGTATTCGTAGCCCGTGTTGATCTGGAAGATCCGCGGGAGGGAGCCCGTCGCCCGGGCGCGGTCGAGCAGCCCGGCACGGCGGCCGGCCCATCCGATCGAGCGGCTGGTGAACGGAAACTCGTCGCCCGGATAGAAGAAGTTCGCGAAGGGGTTCCCGACGCGGCCGGGATGGGCGAAGCGGTGGTTGAAGCCGCCGCGGCCGGCGCCCCCGATGCGGATGATCACGCCGTCGAAGACCGAGCGACCGGCTTCGTCGACGTGGAAGCCCTCGTAGAGGAGGTGGCGCAGAAAACGGCCGGATTGCGAAGACCCGTCGGCGACGGCGCGCTTCACACGAAACGGGCAGTCCTCGTCGAAGCGCGCATGCGAAGCGAAATCCCGGAACGCCGCGAAGCCGAGGCCGACGAGCGGCGGGTCCTCGGCCACGTAGACGAGCTCGTAGATGAAGCCCGGCTCGAAGGCCGTCTTCCGCCAGCGTCCGGCCTTCGCGACGATCGCGGTCCGGTCGCGGTCGAATTGCCAGCCCTTGCGGGGCACGATCTCGCGCTCGCCCTCGCGGCTCTTGCGCCGGGTCAGCACGTTCTGGCCCGAGGCGGGGTCGGCGGCCGGGATCGGAGCGTGGCCGTCGACCGCCAACGGGAGGCTCTCGGCCGGCGCATCGACGACCCAGTCCGAGCGCGCGAGGCCGCGGATCTTCGAGCCGTCCTTCTGGCGCGCGACCGGGACCTCGAGCCGCATCGCGCCGGGGAACTCGACCACGTCGGATTGCCAACCGACCCAGAGGATCGAGAGTCCTTCCTCCATCAGGAAGCCGTCGCCCCAATCCGCGGGATTCTCCGGGTCGAGGGTCGCCGCGCCGCCGAGAGCGAGACCGCTCCCGTTGAGCGCTGCGAGGCCGAGGCGGCGGCCGCGATTCGGGACGTCGAAGAGCCCCATTCCCCGGCGCTTCCCGGGATCGACCGGCTGGACGACGACGAAGTCCGCGGTCGCCTCGACGAGCCCTTCGGCGTTGCGCGGTGCGAGGGCGATGTCCGTGACGCGCGCGTTGGCCTCGCTCTGGGGATCGAAGCCGAAGCGCACCTCGCCTTCGATCATCTCGTAGGCCCCGGCCTGCCCGAAGCTCTTTCCGCCGAGGACCGGTCTACGCGCCTCGATCTCGAGCTCGAGGACGACGGCCGGAGCCGCTGCGGCGGACGCGAGCGCGAGGCCGAACGCGAGGGCGCGCAGTGCGGGCCGGCCCGTCATCGGGGCTTGATCCCGGCTTCGGCGACGATCGGGGCGTTGGTCCAGCTGCCGTCGCCGAGGCGATAGAAGCCCGAGGCTGCGATCGCGCCGCCATCGACGGGTACCGTCACGCCCGTCACCCAGGCCGAGAGATCTGAGGCGAGGAAGAGGGCGACGCCGGCGTGGTCGTCCGGGGTCCCGAAGCGGCCGAGCGGGATCATCAGCGGGATCTTCGCGGCGTGTTCGGCGGGGATCCAGCGGTGGACGGGGACCTGGTCGGTGTCGGTCGTCTCGGGCGCGATCGCGTTGACGCGCACGCCGTAGGGCGCGACCTCGAGGGCGAAGCTGCGGGTGAAGGCCGTGATGCCCGTCTTGAAGGTCGAGTAGATCGCGTTGCCCGGGATGCCGCGCAGCGTCTCGATCGTCGACACGTTGATGATGCAGCCCGAGCGGCGCTCGACCATCGCCGGGGCGAGGGCGTGGGTCGCGCGCAGGATGTGCTTCAGGTTGATCTCGTAGAGGCCTTCCCAGTCGGACTCCTTCGTCCGCAGGAAGGGACCGGCGCCCGGCATGAAGTTGCCGACGTTGTTGACGAGCACGTCGACGCGGCCGAAGCGCTCGAGGGCGGCCTTCTTCATCTGCTCGATGCCCGCCGCCTGCGTGACGTCGATGGGCACGGCGATCGCCTGGCCCCCGCGCTTCCCGATCGCCTCCGCGACCTCGCGCGCGGCAGCCTCGCGCTTGTCGACGACGACGACCGAGGCGCCGTGGGCGGCGAAGGTCTCGGCGATGCTGCGGCCGATGCCGCCGCCGGAGCCCGTCACGAGGGCGATCTTCGAGTCGAGGGAGCTGGCCTGGCGGTCGAGCATGTCGTTCTCCGTGGTCGATGGGCGCCGGGCCGGCAGGGGGCGCGGTCGTCGGACGAGGCGGATCTCATGTTACCGGCTGAGACGGGCGGCGCGCGGGGTGATTTGCGACCCGGGCCGGGCCTGCCCGAGCGGCGCCGCGACTTGCTATACCCGGTGGCTCGAAGATTCGGGGGCCCGACGACCCGCGGCCGCCCGCGAGCGCGGGCCGGGCGACCGGCGATCGCGGGGCGAGCAAACGAAGAGGAGATCGGCGATGGAAATGCGCAATCTGGGACGATCGGGGCTGAAGGTCTCGCTGGCGGGGCTCGGCTGCAACAATTTCGGCATGACGATCGACGCGGCGCAGACGCAGAAGGTGGTCGACACGGCCCTCGGCGCCGGCATCAACTTCTTCGACACTGCGGACATCTACGGCAACGGCGACTCCGAGGTCTTCCTCGGGCGTGCCCTCGGCAAGCGGCGACACGACGCGGTGATCTCGACGAAATTCGGCGTGCCGACCGGGACGGACGCGAACTCGAAGGGGGCCTCGCGGCGTTATGTGCTGCGCGCCGCCGAGGCGAGCCTCGCGCGGCTCGGGACCGACTACATCGACGTCTACATCGTCCACATCCCCGACCCGGAGACCCCGATCGCCGAGACCCTCGACGCGCTCAACATCCTGGTCGACCAGGGCAAGGTCCGGTACCTCGGCTGCTCGAACTTCACGGGCTGGATGATCTCCGACGCCCAGTGGACGGCGCAGACCGCGGGCCAACGCGGCTTCGTCACGGCGCAGAACGAGTGGAGCCTGCTCGAGCGCAAGATCGAGGCCGAGGTCGTTCCGGCCTGCGCGCATCACGGGCTCGGCCTTATGCCCTACTTCCCGCTCGCCTCCGGCGCGCTCACGGGCAAGTACAAGCGCGGTCAGGCTCCCTCCGCCGACAGCCGCTACGGGAGCGAGTCGGGCGGCATGTTCAAGTCGTACTACGGCCATTTCGTCGCCGACGCGACGCTGCAGAAGGTCGAGGCGCTCGAGAAGGTCGCCGCCCAGGCGGGGATCTCGCTCGTCGAGCTCGCGCTCTCCTGGCTCGCGCGCAACCCGGTGGTGTCGTCGGTGATCGCCGGCGCGACGCGACCGGAGCAGGTCGAGGCGAACGCGAAGTCGACCAGGGGCGCGCTCGCGAAGGAGGTCGTGAAGGCGGTCGATGCGGTGCTGAGCGCCGGCTGAAGCGGCGCGCCCGGTAGAGAGAAGCGCCGGATCGCGGAGCAGAGTAGATCGGCACACGACGGGAGGACGAGCGATGGGCATGCACACGGGACGAGTCGCGCTGGTGACGGGGGCGGGCAGCGGGATCGGTCGCGCCTCGGCGCAGATCTTCGCGCGCGAAGGGGCCCAGGTCGTCGTCGCCGACATCGACGGCGCGCACGCGAAGGCGACGGTCGAGCTGATCGAGAAGGCGGGGGGCACCGCGCTCGCCCTCGAGGTCGACGTGACGAACGAAGCCCAGGTCGCCGAGATGGTGCGACGCACGGTCGATCGTTTCGGGCGCCTCGACGCGGCGATGAACAACGCCGGCATCTCCCATCGCCCGGTGCCCTTCCACGAGCTCACGCACGAGGCCTGGGACCGGATGATCGCGGTCAACCTGACCGGCGTCTTCCTCTGCATCAAGCACGAGATCGTGCAGATGCTGAAGCAGCCGATCCTCGGGGCCGGCCGCGGGGCGATCGTCAACACTTCGTCCGGCGCAGGAATCGTCCCCGCGCCGGGACAACCCCACTACACCGCCGCCAAGCACGGCGTCCTGGGCCTGATGAAGAACGTGGCCTCCGAATACGCCCTGGAGAAGATCCGCTGCAATTCGGTCCTCCCGGGAATCACCGATACGGCCATGATGGCCGCCTCGTTCTCCGAGAACAGCCCCGAGTACCGGAAGAAGCTCGAGGCGACGGTGCCGGGCGGCATCTTCTGTCAGCCCGAGGAGATCGCCGAGACGGCGGTCTGGCTGTGTTCCG
>JBIPOQ010000117.1:0-9052 GCA_044379055.1 Myxococcota bacterium | reverse complement strand
GGTCGAGCGCGAGCATCGGCCGGCCGGCGGGGAAGGTCGCGGGCCAGTCCTGGTTGTGGTGGAGGCCTAACGAGGCTTCGAGAGCCTGGGAGCCCTTGCACTTGCGCCAGGCGTTCATGTCGCCCATCAGGACGGCGGGACCGCTATTGAGCGCCGGATGCTCGAGCAGCGACTGGACCTGGCGATGGCGCGTGCGGTCGACCAGCGAGAGATGGGTCGCGACGATGCCGAGGCCGGCCTGCTCGTCGCCGATGTGGGCGGCCAGGGCGCCGCGGCGCTCGATGCGCGAGTACGAGATGTCGAGGACGGAGATCGCCGTGATCGGATACCGCGAGAGGATCGCGTTGCCGAGCTGGCCGAGGCGATGCTGGCGGGTCACGGCGAAGGCGAGATGGAGCTCGAGCTCGTCGCAGAGGAGCCCGAGCGGATCTTCGCCGCCGCGCACGTCGAAGGCCCCGTCGAGGCTCGTCGCCGGGAAGGGCCGGAGCACCTCTTGCAACGCGATCACGTCGGCGTCGAGCTCGGAGATGACGTAGCCCGCGCGGGCCACGTCCGGCTCGGCCCGGCCGTTGCCGCCCTGCCAGCGATGCACGTTGTAGGTCGCGATCCGCAAGGTATCCCGCATCACGTTCGGCCGTATCGGCCGCCGCGGGCTCATCACGAAGCACAAATGGGGGGGAACGGCGCCGACCATCCGATCCTGCGCCCGGTCGCGGATCTCGCGGGCCCGGGCGACCGAGCCATCGCGAGCGCGGCGCGCCAGCTCCCGGGCGCGGGCCGTCGCCTTGGCCGTCGCGTTGACCGTCGCGCGCCCGGCCGCCTGGGTCGCCTGGGTCGCCTGGCCGCTCGCGCGGGCGGCCTGATCCCGGACGGCGCGTGCCGCGCGACGAACACCGCGCTTTCCGCGGGCGACCTGCTTGTCGACTGCCACTCGCCTGCTCCTCGACCCGAAACCGGTCGGAGGCTAGCCCACGCCCGGAAGGGCCGGCGGCGACCACCGGCCCGCTGCCCTCCCCGCCATTGGAAATTCCCCGGAGCGTTGCGGTTCAGCGCGGCGGAGCCGGCGGGAGGTCCCGGTCGGCGACGGTGTCCCGGCCGGCGCGCCGGGCGCTGGCGATCGCCTGGTCGCAGAGCTTCCGGAGGACGTCGGACAGGACGAGCATGACCCGGTCCGAGGTATTGCAGCCCGAGACCTCGCGGACGTAGGTCTTGAGCTTGCTCGCGACGACCAGGATGTCGGTCGGGCTGCTCGTCTCGTCGTCCTCCGCCGCGCGGCGAACGATCGTGCGGCGGATCGGCGCGCTCGCCCCGCCGGATCCGCCGGCGCCGGAGACCGGCCCATGGCCCGTGGTCGTGCGCACGCGCGGCGCCCCTTCTCGCGAGTCCGACGGCGGGTCCGGGACCTTCGGCGCCCGGGCCTCGACGGCGTAGGCCACCCGGTGGCGCTCGGTGGGCAGATGGATCTCCCAGCAGTCGACGGAGCAGAAGACGAGGGCCGTCCGCGCGCGATTGCAGGTCGAGACGCTGCAGACCCAGTAGACCGCCGAGAGCGCGATGTCGTTCTTGCAGGCGCTGCAGCGTCGCCAACGTTCGGCCATGCGGATCGAGCTCCCGTCCGGCCTAGCCGCGAACCCGCGGCAGCACGTCGCGGGCGATCGTCTCGAGGGATTCCCAGGCGTATTCGATCGGCATGCCGCCGCAGAGCGGCTGCAGCATCAGGGCGCCGTTCTTGCGGATCGCCTCGACCGCCTGGTCGGGAGAGAGGATCTGGTAGTTGCCGTTCTCGGCGCGCAGGGCCTCGACCGAGGGCGCCAGGCTCTTCGTCGCCGACTCGATGTCGTCGCCCATCCACTCGGCGTAGGCCTGCGCGTCGTGGAGCAGATGCGGCCCCCACTTCTTCCAGGCCGCGTCCGGATCCCGCGACACGAAGACCGAGAGCGGGACGCCCGGCTTGGGATTGATGCAGAGCCCCGGCTCGCGCCCCTCGGCGCGGCAGGCTTCTTGATAGGTCTTCTCGAAGTTCGGGTCCCCGCCCATCGCGAGCACCCCGAGACCGAGCTTCGCCGCCCGCTTCGCCGTCGCCGGAACGCCGCCGCCGAGCATCATCACGGGGCCGCCCGGGGTCTGCGGCAGCGGAGTGACCTTGACGCGCCGACCGTGATAGTCGAATTCCTCGCCGGCCCAGAGCCGCTTCATGACGCCGACGGACTCCTCGAGCCGGAGCCCCCGACCCTTCATCGCCTGGCCGAACATCGCGTACTCGGCCGGGACATAACCGATCGCCACGACGTACGAGACGCGCCCGCCCGAGACGAGATCGAGGACCGCCATCTGCTCGGCGAGCTCGACCGGGTCGTGCAGCGGCACGATCAGCGCCGCGACCTGGATCGCGATCTGCTTCGTGCGCGCCGCGAGCGCCGACGCCAGGATGAGCGGCGCCGGGAGGTAGCCGTCGCTCGAGCGGTGGTGCTCGCAGACCTGCAGCCCGACGCAGCCGTTCTCCTCGGCCCAGCTCGCCATCTCGAGGGCCGCGCGGTAGAGCTCGGCGCGCGGAGCGCCGAAGGCCGGGGCGCGCATGTCGAATCGCATCGTGAACATCGGAATCCCTCCAGCCCCGCGCCGCCCCCTCCGCCTTCGCCGACGGGCCCGCGAGCAGCCCGATCCTAGACGATCGCCGCCCGTTGCGAGCGACTCTCTCCCGCCATCGCTTCCGGTCGTGACCGCATCTGTCACACCCCTGGCCGATGACGGTTCACCCGCCCCCTTCGCCCGAGGTCCCCGCATGCCCGCCGAACCGACCGCCGCCCTCGACCTCTCCGCCTCTCCGCTCGCGCCCTTCCTGCCGAGCCCCGAGCTCGCCCTCGCCCTGCTGGTCGGCCTCGTCCTCGGCGCCGTCGTCGGCGCCTGGATCACCGCCCGCCTCCAGGGCCGCCTCCACCGAGGCCTCCACGACCGCTTCGAGACCCTCTCCGCCCTCGCCCTCGACCGCACGAGCGAGCGCTTCCTGCATCTCGCCGGCGAGCGCCTCGGCTCCCTCGAGCGCTCGAACGACGCGACCCTCGCGAAACGCGAGGCCGCGGTCGACGCCCTCGTCCGCCCGCTCCAGGAATCCCTCGCCCGGGTCGACGCCAAGCTCCAACAGGTCGAGACCCAGCGGCAGGGCCACCACGAATCCCTGACCCGCCATCTCGAGCTCGTCGCCTCCGCCAACCGCCTGCTCGAGAAGGAGACCCGCAACCTCGGCCAGGCGCTCCGCTCGCCGAACGCCCGCGGTCGCTGGGGCGAGCTGCAGCTGCGCCGCGTCGTCGAGCTGGCCGGCATGCTCGAGCACTGCGACTTCGACCTGCAGTCGACCCTCGCGAACGGCTCGGGCCCCGGCTCGGGCGACGGCGGCGCCGGCGGACGCCCCGACCTGATCGTGCGCCTGCCCGGAAATCGCAGCCTCGCGATCGACGCGAAGGCGCCGCTCTCGGCCTATCTCGCCGCGACGGAGGCCCCGGGCGATGCCGAGCGCGATGCCCAGCTCGCCCAGCACGCGCGCCACGTCCGCCGCCATCTCGAAGAGCTCGCGAGCCGCGGCTACTGGTCGAAGCTCCCGGGCTCCCCCGAGTTCGTCGTGCTCTTCCTGCCCGGCGAGCCCTTCTTCTCCGCCGCTCTCGAGAGCGATCCCGAGCTGATCGCCGACGGCGCCGAGCGCCGGGTCCTGCTCGCCGGGCCGACGACGCTGATCGCGCTCCTGCGCGCGATCGCCCACGGCTGGCAGCAGGAGGAGATGGCCGAGAACGCCGCCGCCGTCGCGCGCATCGGGCGCGAGCTCTTCGATCGCCTCGTCGGCCTCAACGAGAAGTTCGGCTCCCTCGGCCGCAAGCTCGACTCCGCCGTCGACGCCTACAACCAGGCGATCGGCTCCCTCGAGTCCCGGGTCCACGTCTCCGCCCGCCGCATGGCCGAGCTCGGCGTCGCCCAGTCGGTCGCGCTCGACGGGCTCCCTTCGATCGAGAAGCGGGCACGGCTGCCGCGGCTGGAGGTCGAGGAGACGCATCGCGATGCGAGCGCAGCGGCCCCGACGAGCGAGCCGGGTTAGGCGCGGCGGGCGAGCCGCGCGCGACGACTCCGGAGCGCCGAGAGGAAGCTCACGAGCTGGTCGAGCCAGGCACAGTAGAGGCCATACGGATCGCCGTCGGGATGGCGCTCCCCGAGCCTCGCATACAGGACGAGCTCGGCGTCTTCATCGCCGATGGTGCGACCGCCCATCGTCAATCCGAGCGCCTGGATGCGCGTGCGGGCGACTTCGACGAGCGCCGCCTCCGCCGTCGGCTTGCCTTCGGCGAGATCGGCGAGTCCGCGAGCCACGAGATCGGCTCCGGGAAGCCCCTCGAGCAGCTCTGCGGTCGATCCGGACGTCGCGCGGGAGTTCGTCATGTCGGCTCCGCCCGATCGGCGAGAGACTCCAGACTCTCGCGGAGGGCTGTCGGGTCGACCCGCGGAAATCGCTCGAGCCGCGGCGACATCTCCGCAAACGCCGCGCGCAGCCCGTCCCGGGTCACCAGCCCACGGTCGAGCATCGCCTGCACGTCGCCCAGATCCCGCTCGAATCCCCGCGCGAGCTTCGCAAGCGCCTGTGCCCTGAAATCGTAGTGGCGCACCTCGATCGGCCCGAATCGACCGACGAGCCGACTCTCGCTCCGCCAGTCGCGGAGCTCCGGCAGGAAGTCGGCGGGAGACGCCAGCTCGACGTTGACATCGAGCTCCTCCTTGATCCGCGCGATCGCCGAAAACACGCCCTCGGGCTCGGGGTCGAGCTTGAGATCGACGTCGACGGTCGAATCGCGCCAGCCTTCGAGGAGGGCCGTCGCGCCGCCCGTCAGGTAGAGGACGCCCGGCCCGCGACAGGCTCGCCCGAGCGCTTCGAGGACTTTCCGCAGTCGGTCGGGGTCGAGAGGTCGGCGCATCGACCAACGATAGAGCAACTCAGCCGAGCCGCGGCTCCTCGATCCCCGCCAGCGCGAGGCTCTTCTCCCAGAGCGCCCGGGAGAGCGCCGGGTCGAAGTCGAGGGGCTTCTCGCGGCGCTTGTTCGATCGCCAGTAGCCGCCGGACGAGCGCGCGAGGGCGGGATCCGTCGCGACCCGGACGGCCGTCCGCGCCGCGCGGGCCGCGCTCGGGAAGAAGCCACGGATGAGCGGTCCGACGAGGCGATAGGCGAGGCCGGGATTGTCGGCGCCGATGTTGGACGCGACGGGGCCGGGATCGACGGCGTTGACGGTGACCCAGCGGCCGGAGCCGTCGACGGCGCTGCGCAGGCTGCTCGCGCCGAGGCCGCCCTCCGCCCCGTCCGCCCGACCCGCTGCACCGGCGAGCCGCCGCGCGAGCTCGAGCGTGAAGTAGACGATCGCGAGCTTCGATTGGCCATAGGCCTTCATCATCGTGTAGTCGCGTTCGAGCTGGAGATCGTCGAGGTCGAGCTTCGCGATGCGGTAGGTATCGGAGGAGACGTTGACGATGCGCGCGGGGCCGCTCTCCTGCAGGCGCGGCAGCAGCCCGAGGGTCAAGCGGAACATCGCGAGGTAGTTGACGGCGAAGGTCAGCTCGAGACCGGCGTCGTCGACCCGGCGCGAGAGGCCGACGAGGCCCGCGTTGTTGACGAGGACGTGGAGCGGGCGGCCGCTCTCGAGATAGCTCGCGACGGCGGAGTCGATCTCGCTCGGGCGGGCGAGGTCGGCGAGCAGGATCTCCGGCGCCTTCCCGCCCGCGGCGCGAGCGACCTCGTCGCGGACGGCGAGGGCCTTCTCGCGACTGCGGGCATGGAGCACGACTTCGGCACCCCGCGCGGCGAGGGCGAGCGCGACGGCCTTGCCGTGTCCGTCGGTCGAGCCGGTGACGAGACAGGTCCGGCCCTGCAGATCGAACGGGCCTTCGCGGGTCATCTCCGGATCCTCTCTTCGGGCTCGGCCCGGCCGCGACGCATCACGCGTCTCCGACTCCGAACCGCTCGCGGTAGGGCTTGAAACGGGCGGTCAGCTCTTCGGCATCGAGGCCGAAGTCGGCGAGACCGTAGCGGTGGGTGCCGTATTTGTGCTGCGGGTTCTCGGCGATCCAGCGCTGCGCGCGCGCCGCGGAGGCCGCGTCCCAATCGAGCTCGCAGAAGGCATGGACCCGCCGGAGCTCGCCGATCGGATCGCGCACGAGATCCGCGTAGTGCACGTCGAGGACCCGCCCCGGACCGATCCGATCCCGCACCGCGATGGCCCGCTCGACGGAGTTCACCATCTGGTCGGCCACGCGTCGCCCGACCTCGAGCGGATCGATGCGCCGCGAGAGCATCGCGCCCGCATGGGCCATCATGCTGCTGAACGACGGCACGACCTTCAGCGGATCCCGATGCGTGTGGATCACCTTCGCGTCGGGGAACACGTCGAAGAGCACGTCGAGGTTCTCCTGGTGATGCGGCGTCTTTCCGAGGTAGCGCCCCGGCCGCTGCCAGAGCAGGAGCTGGATCAGCCGGCGGACGTAGGCGTAGGGCGGATGCTGGTCGATCGAGCGGATCCAGCGCGTGTACGACGGCACCGAGAGCGACGCGTCCACCGCCGGACTGATGAAGGTCACGTCGAAGAGGAAGACGTCCTCCTCGGGCGCGTCCGCCTCGATCGGGTGGATCGCGAAGAGCGCGGGCGACATGTATTTCATGCCGTTCTCGGCCCGCTTCGCGAAGGCCATCCGGCGCGCGGGCTCGCCGGGCTCGTCGCGGACCGGCAGGCCGAGGGGCGCGGGGTTCAGGCCTTCGGCGGAGGAGAGAGGGCGCAGCTCGGGGGCGCAGGCGAGCAGGCGGTGGAGCTTCGTCGTCCCCGTGCGCTGCATGCCCGTGATGAAGACCGGGGCCGCGACGGGCGTTGCCTCGAGACTCGGATCGACGACGCGGATCCGCTCGAGCCGGAGGCGGCACTCGAGCGCGCGCACGACGCTGCTGCGCAGCACCGCGCGGCCGAGCAGGTGGAGATCCGCCTCCTCGTCGAAGGCCGCGAGCAGGCGCCGCAGCGGGGTGCGGAAATCCTCGTCGCCGAAATCCTCGAGCCCGGTGCGCCGGCGGGCGCTCGCCAGCAGCTCCGCTTCGTCGAAGCGCGGCGCGGGAACGCCGAGCTTCGTCGCCACGCGCCACGCGCCGAGCCCGATCCGGGCCGGCAGCGGGAACGGCGGAACGCGGAAGCCCGTCTGCGGCGTGGCGCCCGCGCGCGAATCCGGGCGCGAGGGCCCGCGGAACGCACCCGGTTTCGGGGCTTCGCTCAACGCGCGAGCCCCGCGAGCTCGCTCCGCTTCACGACCCGCGTGCGGGGCTGCGGGTGCGAGGCCGCGCGGATCCAGCGAAAGCACATCGTCCCCTGCGCATGACCGACGGTGTTCACCCAGTTGGGCAGGCCCGGATCCTCGTGGGCGACGACGATGCGAACGGAGCCGTCCTTCGCGTAGACGGCCGTGTGTTTGTTGACGTGGATCGTGTAGTAGCGGTAGTCGAGGGACTCCATCCAGTGGTTGTCGAGCTGGAAGTTCCAGGACTCGCACTCGGGCGGGTTCGCCTCGATCACGAGCGCCTCGTCGGGCGCGAGCTGCCAGTACGAGTGGTAGTAACAGATGTTGGGGTCGCCGCCGGCGCCCATCGAGATCGAGTCGTCGAACTTCGGCAGCTGGTTCACGTGTTTGTCGCGGAAGCCCTTCGCCCAGTTGGAGAAGAGCGCGGTGCAGCCGACGATCATGCCGGCGGCCTGCTTGAGGCCGGCGTCCATCGCCTCGGGCGAGAGCAGCGCGGGGCGACCGCTGCCGCCGATGCGCTCGATCACGAGCTCGGCGGGGATCTCCTTCGAGCGGTCGAGATAGGTCTGGCGGACGATCAGCGCCGTCGTCTGGGGCGTCATGCGGAGCCAGTTGCCCGGCTTCGGCTCGCAGGAGAGCAGGACCTCGAAGCGGCCGTCGGGGCCGATCTGCATGTCCTTCGCGTCGAGGTGGCCGCCCTGCTGCGAGTCGCCGGTCGAGGCGACGCCGGGGGACTGGGTGCCGAAGTCGAGGTAGTGGATCGTGTTGCGCCTGCCGCGGATCCGGTACTCGTAGGCGCCGCTGATGTTGGCATGCTGGTAGTAGTTGTCGGGATTGTCGGCGCCGATCTTGGCGGTCTCGTGGACCGGGCGGTTCAGCACGGGGGCGGCGGGATCGGCGTGCTCGATGAAGGCTTCGAGGGCGGTGCGCGTCAGGCGCGTGATGTACCGGAAGCCCTCGGCGCGATCGAGCGGATCGACGGGCGACCCGTCGGCGAGGATCGTCTGGCCCGCGGACTTGATCGCGTCGCAGAACTCCTCCCAGGATCGGCCGGTCATGAGTCGCTCGCGCGGGGTCGCTTCGGTCATCGTCGATTCCTCCATCGGGGGCCCGCTCGGGGGCCCGGGCTGCGGCTCGGGATGCCCGAGCCGCGACTTCGCGCCGCGGCCCCTCGGCGGCGCTTTGCGGCGCGAACACGGTAGGTGCCGGGGTCGCGCGGGGCAGCGCCGACCGCACGACGGCAGCAGCGATCGAGTCCAGTTCCGGGCCCTTTGCTAGCGTCCGCGCCCATGTCGAAGCCCCGGATCTTCATCGATGGCCACGCCGGCACGACCGGTCTGCGCATCCGCGAGTGGCTCGCGCCGCGGACGGACGTCGAGCTCCTCGTCCTCGGCGAGGCCGACCGGAAATCCGACGCCGCCCGCGAGCGGGCGATCGCCGAGGCGGACGTCACGGTCCTCTGTCTCCCGGATGCGGAGGCGGCGAAGGCCGCGGACTGGGCGAAGAAATCCGGCGGCCGGCTCGTCGACGCGAGCTCCGAGCATCGGGTCGCCCCGGGCTGGGTCTACGGCTTCCCCGAGCTCGCTCCGGGCCAGCGTGAGGCGATCGCGAAGGCCCAGCTCGTCTCGAATCCCGGCTGCTACCCGACGCCCTTCGTCGCCCTCGTCCGGCCCCTCGTCGATGCGGGCCTCCTGCGCGCCGACGCGCCGATCTCGATCCACGGCCTCTCCGGGTACAGCGGCGGCGGCA
>JBIPOQ010000116.1:0-9091 GCA_044379055.1 Myxococcota bacterium | reverse complement strand
GTTCACGTCCTTCACCGTCGAGGACGGCTCCGCCGAGGGCCACGCGGCGAGGGGCTCTTCGGCCGCCCTCGGCGACGACGAGATGGAGATCAAGAGCGACGGCTCCTACGAGATCATCGCGAGCCAGACGAAGCCGGCCAGCGGCAACTGGCTGAAGCTCGGGCCGAATTCGAGCCAGATCACGACGCGCCACTACCACGAGTCGCGCCAGAGCGTCGCGACGATCCCCGGCCGCGTCATCCCGATCGCGATCGAGGTCCTCGACCCCGAGCCCCTCTCGCCCAACGGCGGCGACGCGCAGAACGCGGCGCGGCTCCAGTGGGTCGCGAACTTCGTCCGCGAGCACTCGGCGATGACCTTCCACAAGACGACGCCCGAGATGGCCGCGAAGCTCGGCTGGACCTCGCTCGTGCCGAACCAGTTCAACCCCGCCGGACAGTGGCGCGGGACCGCCGGCCAGAACGCCTACGGCAACATGCACGCGTGGTACGCCTCGGCGAACTACGAGCTCGCGCCGGACGAGGCCCTCGTCATCACCGGTCGCTTCCCCGAGTGTCGTTTCGCGAACATCGTGCTCTGGAACGCCTTCATGCAGAGCTACGACTTCGCGAATCGCCGCATCTCCTTGAACCGCAACCAGATCGAGTACGAAAAGGACGGCAGCTACCGGATCGTGGTGGCCCACCGCGACCCCGGCGTCCCGAACTGGCTCGACACCGAAGGCCGGCCGAAGGGCCACATGTACTGGCGCTACCTCTTCCCGATCTCCGATCCGGGCAAGCCGGACACGCAGGTCGTGAAGGTCGACTCGCTGGCCTGACGAGCGGGCGCGCCCCGCGGAGGAGCATGCGATGAGCCACGGCGATTCTCCGACCTCGCGCGAGGTTCGCGCGCGACTCGACCATCCCGTGATCGACGCCGATGGCCACATCATCGAGTTCCTGCCCGCCGTCCGCGACTTCCTCGTCGAGGAGGGCGGGCGCAAGCTCGCGGAGGAGTTCGACGCCGTCGTCGAGGCCGGTCGTCGGCTCGAGGCGCTGCCCCTCGACGAGCAGCGCGCGCTCGGCGTCTTCAAGCTGACCTGGTGGCCCTATCCGGCGAAGAATTCCCTCGACCGGGCGACGGGCATGCTGCCGAAGCTCCTCTACGAACGGCTCGACGAGTTCGGCATCGACTACTGCGTGCTCTACCCGACGATGGGGCTCACGGCGATGAGCCTCGACCAGAAGGAGCTTCGCAACGCCTCGATCCGCGCCTTCAATCGCTGTGCGGCGGAGATGTTCGCGCCGTTCTCGGATCGCATGACGCCGGCGGCGATGATCCCGATGTACGACCCCGACGAGGCGATCGCCGAGCTCGAGCATTGCCGAAACGTCCTCGGGCTCAAGGTCGTTCTGCTGAACGGCCTGGTCTATCGCCCGCTCGGAAAGGACCAGGTCCGCGGCGCGCGCTGGGTCGACGCCTTCGGCCCCGAGAGCCCCTACGACTACGATCCGGTCTGGGCGAAATGCGTCGAGCTCGGGGTCGCGCCGAACTTCCACTCGAGCGCCATGGGCTTCGGAAGCCGGATGTCGCCCTCGAACTACGTCTTCAACCACATCGGCAACTTCGCGACCGCCGGCGAGGCGACCTGTCGCCAGATGGTGATGCACGGCGTGCCCCAGCGCTTTCCGGCGCTTCGCTGCGGATTCCTCGAAGGCGGCGTCGGCTGGGCAGCGAACCTCTACTCCGACCTGATCGGCCATTTCGAGAAGCGCGGGGTTCCAGGGATCCATGCCTACGATCCCGACGCGATGGATCGCAAGCTGATCCGCCAGCTCTTCGAGAGCCACGGCTCCGAGCGCTTCAAGAAGCACCTCGACGAGTTCGAGGCGGGACTGCTGCATCTGTCCGGTCCCGGTCTCTTCCGCGACGACTTCGCGGGGACGGGCATCGCGAAGGCCGAGGACGTCAAGACGATCTTCGAGCGGAGCTTCCGTTTCGGCTGCGAGGCCGACGACCCGATCAACGCCCTCGGCTTCGATCGCGGCCTCCTGCCCCTCGGCGCCCGCATGCGCGCGATCTTCAGCTCGGACATCGGCCACTGGGACGTGACCGACATGAGCGAGACCGTCCACGAGGCCTGGGAGCTCGTCGAGGACGGGCTGCTCGAGCAAGAGGATTTCCGCGAGTTCGTCTTCGAGAACGCGGCGACGATGTGGGCCGAGGCGGATCCGGGCTTCTTCGACGGGACGGTCGTCGAGGGGGCGGTGAGGAAGCTCTTCGCCTAGGTCGCGAGGTGGGAGGCGCGCTCGCCCATCCGCGCGCCGATCTCCTGGAGGTGCTCGGCGCCGAGCTTCTGCTCGGCATCGGGGAAGATCTCCCGCTCTTCCTTCTCGGCGTGCCGCTCGAGAATCCGCCGGAAGACCCGGATCCGGGCGTCGAATCGCTCGGTCGACGGGTCGGCCGTCGGCAGCTCGGCCAGGAGGAGATCGAGGACGTGATGCTCCTCGATGGCCTCGAGGACCAGCTCGGCCCCGCGGCGGTCGCCTGTCGCCCGACGGTAGGCGGGGTAGAAGAACGATTCCTCGATCGTCATGTGGATCTCGAGCATCGAGCTGATCTCGGACGTCAGTGTCCGACGGATCCAGGCGTCGTCGCTCTTGAGCAGCTTTCCGAAGAGCGCATCGAGCTCGCGATGCTGATTCGCCAACAGCTGGGTCGCCTTCATCGGGTCTCACTCCTTCCGGTCGTGATCTCGTCGATTCTGGTCGCATGAATCGTGCCATGCGGAATCCGATTCGCGCGGCATGGATGTCGCGATCGGTGGGGCCGTCGCGGGGCGTCGTTCCGATGAAAATTGTTCAAAGGTCCGGATCCCGCACGGCGCGAACGATCGATCGCGCTCCGCGCCCCTCCCGATTCGTCGACACCTTCCCGTTTCGTTCGCCGCCTACCGCATCCTCGATCAGTCGATACCGGGTCCACGGTATTCGGCAGCTCTCAGGCAGATTCGTTCGCTCCTTCGTCGTGCCCGCGGTCACTCCCCGTTGTCGGCAGTCGTCCATTCGACGTCGCCGACGTGCCATTTCCGAACCGACGAACGAGGGACACATCGATGATGAAGCTGGAACGACATGAAACCGGGGTCCTGTCCCGACGATGGCTCGGGGCGACCCTGCTCCTGCTCGGCCTGACGCCCGGGATGGCGACGGCGGCGACGATGACGTCGACGGCCACGAGCTCGGGACCGGACGACAACATCTCGGCGTTGCTGACGATCGACGACGCCATCACGCCGGGGAGCCTCGTCTTCTCGATCGCCGTCAACGGAGACGACTCGAAGACGACGATCAAGGGCTTCGCTTCGGGGCTGACCGAGGGCGCGCTGAACGGGGTCACGGTCCTCGGAAGCGACGTCACGCGAAGCTTCCTGAACCTCGGCCAGGGGACGCTCGGCAACAACCCGATCGACCCCGCCTGCACGACCTGCGATCTGGTCGTCTCCTTCCGGAAGCCGGCCAGGGGCGACACGGATCGGTCCGTGCAGTTCACGGTCTCCGATTCGATGGGTCCGCTCGTGCTGAGTCGGCTCCAGGATCAGGATTTCGCCGTGCTGTTGAAGGTGAAGGGCGACTACAACCGGAAGGGCGCGGAGTACGGCTTCTTCTTCCGGGACAGCAAGATGGTGATCCTGAAGGGATCGACGGACCTCACGCCCGTCCCGGAGCCGTCGACGGCGATCCTGCTGGTGCTCGGGCTCGCCGGGCTGTCGGCGGGCGCGCGCCGGGTGCGCGTGGATCGGACCTGAACGTTCGCTACCCGGCGGACGTTGGATCCCGTCGAGTCGCCCGGTCGACTCGGCGGGACGTCGGCCGCCGCGACGAGAGGAATGCCTTGAGCCGGCTCGTTCTCCTCCTGCCCGCGATCTGTCTCGGCCTCGTGACGACGAGCTGCGGGGGGCTCGCTGGCGGGGCCTCGCGGGAGGCCCCCGACGCGCTCGCCCGCGGCGGAGAGGTCCGGGGAATGAGCGCCGAGCGCAGGATGTTGAGCGAGGGGTACAGCCTGCTGTACCACGACGCCCGGAGCTTCGATCGGTCCGAGTGGATCCTCTACGGCAAGCTCGAGTCCGACGCCGTCGACGCGCTCGTCACCGCCGTGGCGACCCTGGGCGGCGAGCTCGAGGCGGAGCTCGAGCGGATCGATCGGGACTACCCGGGCGTGCGCATCGATCTCGATCCGCTGCCCGAGATGGAGAAGCGAAAACGCTGGGCGATCGGCAAGGATCGCGCCATCGACTTCGCGCCCGGCTTCGGCCGCGGCGGGCGCGAATACGAGCGAACGGTGCTGATCGGGCTGGTCAACGGCATCAATCACGAGCGCCACCTCTGCCAGGTCATGGCCGAGGCCGAGCCCGACGCCGGCTTGAAGCGCTTCCTGCTCGACGCTCGCGCACGATTCGATCGCCTGCACGATCGGATCGCGGCCCACCTCGAGGCCGAATACTTCGTCAGATGAGCTCGAACGCGTCGACGCGAAAGAGCCGGGCCCGCACGGCGCGGTCGTCGGGGTCGGAGACGAGCCAGGCGCGGAGGCCGCTCGCGCCCGTGCGCTGCAGGGCGAGCCCCTCGATCTTCGTGCGCCCTTCGAGCGATCGGAGGGCCGTCACGGCTCCGTCGGGCGAGAGACGACCGAGGGCCGAGCCGAGGCAGGCGCCGTCGTCGTAGGTCGATTCCGAGTCCTCGGCCGCCGCGGCGAAGTAGAGATCGCTCCCATCCGAGGCGAGATCCGTGAGGCCGAGCGGCACGCCTTCGAGGCTCGGAAGCGAGACGGGCGCGATCGCGGCGAGGGTCTCCGCTCCGATCTCGGCGCGCGGGATCGCGGCGAGCACACGCCGCAGGTCGAGGCGAACGAGCGCGTTCTGCGCGAGCCCGCCCCGTCCGCTCGGATCGGGCGTTCGCGCGCCGTTGCCCCGCTGCGCGAGGTAGAGCGCATCGCCCTGCACGACGGCCCCTTCGATGTTCAGCTCCGGAATCTCCGCCTCGAGCGCGAGAAAGAGCGGCGTCCAATCGATCACGCGCACCAGCCGGGCGCGCAGGTCGACGACGACGCCCCGCCTGCGTGCCGCCGTCGAGCCCGAGCCGAGGACGAGGAGCCGGTCGTCCGGCAGGACGGCGAGCGATTCGAAGTCGGGCTTCCGTCGCTTGCGCGCCGACGGATCCGCCGGCAGGCGATCGGGGACCAGCTCGATCCGTTCGTCCCAGCGTCCATCGGGGCCCGATCCGAACAGCACGGTCTCGTCGTCGGCCACCGTCCAGAGCCTTCCCTGCAGCGCGACGAGACCGCTCGCGGCAGAGAGGGGGAGCAGGCCGACCGGGATCAGCGGCAGCGTCATCGGTTGCGGCGGGTCCGGGCTCAGAGCTTCGCCAGGATCTGATCCTGATACCGCCGGATGAAGTCCCGTTGGCCCTGGATGTCCGTCGTCATCGACTCGCCCTGGCTGATGACGAGGCGATGGGCTCCGTGATCGACGTAGCGCTGCACGAAGCCGAGGTCGAAGGTCTTCATGAAGTCGAAGCTCGCCGGCCAGACCGAGATCTCGATGCGGCCAGGATCGCGCCCCGCGGCCTTCGCCGTCGTTCGGATCGTCTCGACGCCCTGGCCGAAATCCTCGGGCGAGATGACGTAGGGGTACCAGCCGTCGCCGAGGCGACCGGCGCGCTGGGCGGCGACCTCCGTGCTCCCGCCGATGAGGATCGGGACGCCTTCCGGGCGGAAGGGCTTCGTGTCCATGTGGACGTTCTCGAAGTTCACGTGCCGGCCGTGATAGGTCGCCCACTCGTCGCGCCAGAGGATGCGCATCGCCTCGATCGTCTCGTCGAGCCGGCGGCCCCGATCGCGGTACGGCACACCGACGGCTTCGTATTCCTCCCGCTGCCAGCCGATCCCGACGCCGAGTCGGAGGCGGCCGCCGGAGAGCGCATCGAGGGTCGCGACGCGCTTGGCGAGGATGGCGGCGCTGTGCTGCGAGGCGATGACGACGGAGGTGCCCAGGTGGATCCGATCGGTTCGCGCGGCGGCGAAGGCAAGCCACTCGAGCGGATCCGGCATCAGGGTATCGGGGGCGGTCGGCGCCATCCCGTCCTTCGAGTAGGGATAGAGCGGGTCGTAGTTCTTGGCCATGATCACGTGCTCGACCGTCCAGACCGATTCGACGTCCTGACTCTCGAGCATCTCGACGAGGCGGATCACGTAGTCGCGATCCAGGGTCAGCCCCTTCGTCATGGGCGGGATGTATCCGAGCTTCATGGCTTCTTCCTCTTCCTGCTCTTCATCTCATCGATTCTCTTCTGCACCGCGAGCGTCTTCGACGGGGGCTGGAGCGTCTCTACGCTCGACCGGACGTTAATCGTTCGCGGGAGCGGGCTCCACCGTCGACTCCACGCGGGCGAGGCCCGCGGCGGCCTCCGGACTTCCGGGCGCCAGGCGGAGGGCGCGCCGGAAGGCGGCCCGGGCCTCGTCGGCCCGGCCGAGGCGCTCGTAGGCCTCGCCGAGCTCGACGAAGCCCGGCGGATAACGATCGAAACGTTTCGTCAGCGCGAGGGCCGCCTCGAGCGCCGGGCCGTCGTCTTCGAGGAGCTCGAGCGAGCGGACGTGGGCGTGCATCGAGACCCGGAGCGCCGATCGCAGGCGCTCGAAGCTCGGGAACTCCGCGAGGCCTCGGGCGAACTCGTCTTCGGCGTCGCTTCGGGCCTCGAGGGCCCGCGCGAAGGCCTCTCGCGCGCCGGCCTCGTCGCCCGCCTCGCGTCGGGCGAGCCCCTCCGTCCAGGCGGCCTCGCTCCGGCGCAGGAAGCCCGTCCCGAGATTGAAGAAGCGGATGTTGAGCGGTTGACGCGGCAGATCGATCCGGGTCAGCGGTACGAGGGCGAGCGCCAGGGCGATCGGAAGGGCGAGTCCGCGGAGATCCTTCCTGCGAGCCCGCTCGAAGAGCTCGGCGAGGGCGAAGCCCGCGAACACGATCGCGACCGGTACGACCGGGAGGCGCATGCGGGAGAGATTGAAGAAGAGCAGCAGGCCGGCCGTGTAGCTCGCGAAGAAGAGCATCAGGATCCACGCGAGGCGGTTCGTCCGCCCGAGCCACATCCCGGCGACGGCGAGCGGGAAGACGAGGGACCAGCCCGGGAAGGGCAGGCTCAGCAGCCGCGAGACGTAGCGCTGGAAGTACTCGACGCTCGAGTTGTCGGGGATCTCGTAGCGATTCGCGAAGACGAGCAGCTTCCGGCCGAGATGCCGGACGAAATGCCCGGGATCGGCGGCGATCTCGGCGAAGCCTTCGCGCATCCAGAAGCTCGAGATCTCGGAGGGCGAGAGGTCGTCGCGGCCCGTTCGCCGCCGCGCCTCGTTCGCGAAGTCCTCCTCCTCGACCTCGGGATTCGGGCGCAGGAAGGGCGGGGCGACGTAGGCGCCGGTCGCGTTGCCCCGGAAGTTCCCGATGTAGAAGTTCTGGCCGGCCTGGCTGTTCAACAAGACGAAGTCGCCGCCTACGACCTGGTTGCGAACGGCGACCGGCAGGAGGATCGAGGCGACGCCGAGACTGAAGAAGAGCCCGGCGAGGGCGCGGCGCGGCAAGGAGCCTCGGCCCGCCAGCCCGATCCAGAGCAGGAGCGCGGGGGCGAAGAGAAGCGAGTTGCCGCGGGTCAGTGCCGCCAGACCGACGAGAAGTCCCGCTGGAAGCCAGGCGCGGGGGCGATCGCCCTGCGCGGCGCGCAGACTCAGCGCGAGCGCCGAGACCATCAGGAAGATCATGAGCGCCTCCTTCTGGAGGAGGCCGTCGAAGTAGAAGAAGAGCGAGTAGGTCGCTGCGAGCGCGCCGGTCGCGAGCGCGGCGCGATCGCCGAAGGCACGGCGGGCGACGAGCATCAGGATCAGGACCGAGAGCGAATCGAGGAAGGCCTGGGCGAGGAGCACGCCGCGCGTATCGGGCTCGACGATCGAGTAGATCGCGGCGAGGAAGAAGGGATAGAGCGGATCGAGGTAGTAGACCGAGTCGCCGAGCCAGTCGCCCGCGCGGATCTCGAGGGCGGTCTTGCGATAGGCCTCGGCGTCGAGGATCGGGAGCTGGGCGGCGGGATGGGGCCAGATCTCGAAGACGTAGGCGAAGCGGAGGGCGAGGGCGACGAGGAAGATCCCACCGAAGAGGGCCAGGCGGCGTCGAGGCGCGAGGACTTCGGGCGACGAAGGCGGGCTCGGCGGCGGGGACTCGGTCGCGGGCATCCGGCCGACGATAGCCCGGAGGCGCGCGGTGATCGGTGGGATCCGATGGGGGGCGAAAAACGCCTGGGGTAGACTGCCGCGGCTGCTCGACGGACGTCCGAGGGGATCGGGTCGGAGCGGCGCCGTGGGGAAGCCGATGGAGCGCCGGTGCGATCGAGTGGCCCTGCTCCTGCTCCTCGGGCTGGGGCTCGCCTATCAGGCGGTCCTGTTTCGCGAGGGCGTCGGGCTCATCGACGAGGGTCATCTCGCGAACGGCGCGCGCCGACTCGCCGGCGGAGAGATCCTCTACCGCGACGTCTACACCGTCTATCCCCCGGCGAGCTTCCACGCCGTCGCCTGGCTCTTCGAGCTCTTCGGGACGAGCCTCCTCGTGGTTCGCGGCTTCCACGTCGCGATGACCCTCGCGCTCGCGGCCCTCGTCTTCGTCGCGGCGCGCCGCTGGATGGAGCGGCCCTTCGCGTTCCTCGCGGGTGCGCTCGTCGCGGCGACGGGCTGGCACGTGATCCTCGAAGGCTGTCATTACGCGTATCTCTACGGGGCGGTACCGATGGCGGCGCTGCTGCTCCTCGCCCGGGCGGGGGATCGGGTCTCGTATGATCGCGGAGCGCTGGTCGGGATCGGGGTGCTGTCGGCGCTCGCCCTCGCGTTCCGGCTCGAGCCCGCGGTCGGGCTCGGGCTCGCGGGGACGGCGGTGCTCGTGGCCCGAGAGGGGATCGGTCGTCGGACCTTCGAGGGGTTGGCCTGGATCCTCGTCGGGGTGCTCGCCGTCGTCGTGCCCATCGGCGTCTGGTATGCGTCGCAGGGGGCGCTCGGAGAGCTCCTGCTCGCCGTCTTCTGG